>JBKHCL010000182.1:0-3706 GCA_046541875.1 Phycisphaerae bacterium
TGAATCGCTGGGCTCGATCCCGGTGGTTCGCCAGCCCTACGGCGGAGGGGGGTAATCGAGGGTGGCAGTGTACGATCCCCCAACTGACGCTGGGGGCTTGCTGCACATGCTCACGCGGTGGGGACGCGGTTCGTTACATGCCTGCGGGAGCAGGCATGGCATTCTGCGTGTCCTGCGTCTTTCACAAGTGCTTCGCCCTTTGGCTCACCGGCGCCGCGTCGCCGAATCCCGAAACAGCGGGTAGCGGCCCTGCGTTACGTTTGCTCCACAGAGCGCCGCCGGTCAGAACCACCAGGCGTCGCCGGCGGGTTCGGAGAACAGCACGCGTTGGAGGTACAGCACGGCCTTCTCGAAGCCCTCGTTAATGCTCATCAGCGAGTCCTCGTGTTCGATGCTCAGCACGCCGTCGTAGTCGTAGGTTCGCAGCATGGACACGAACGGCTTCCAGAACTCGTCCCCGTGGCCATACCCGACGGTGCGGAAGACCCAGGCGCGGTTCTTGAGGTCGCCGTAGGACTGGATGTCCAGGTTGCCGGTGATCGCGGAGTTCCGCGGATCGATGGCGGTGTCCTTGGCGTGTACGTGGTAGATGCACTTGTTCTCGCCGAGGTAGCGGGTGGCTTCGACGGGGTCGATCCCCTGCCAGAACCAGTGCGACGGATCGATGTTCGCGCCGAGTTGCTTGCCGGCCGCTTTGCGGAGGCGAACGATATCCGTGGGATTGTGCACGGTCATGCCCGGGTGTGCTTCGAAGGCGATCTTCACGCCGTGCTTCTTGGCGAACTCGTTTTCCCTGGTCCAGTGAGGGATGAGCACCTCGTTCCACTGGTAGTCGGCCATCTCCGAGAACTCATCCGGCCAGGGGCAGGTCACCCAGTTGGGTGTTTTGTCGTCCTTGCAGCCGCCGGGGCAGCCGGAAAAGTTGATCACGCACGTATCGAACTCCGCGGCCAGCATTACGCCATCTCGGTGGGCTTTCTGGAACTCCTTGGCGACGGCCTTGTCCGGGTGAACCGGGTTGCCGTGAGCGGCGATGCCGATGACCTCCATGCCGTGATCTTCGATCTTCGCCTTGAGGTCCTTGAGCCTGGTCTTGCTTTTGTGGATTCCCGCCAGGTCCCACGGATTGCCCGGATAGCCGCCGACGGGCAGTTCGATCGCGTCGAGGCCAAGCTTCTCGCAGTAGTCCAGGGCGTCGTCGAGCGACATTTCGCCGAACAGGGCTGCCATCACACCGAGTTTCATGACGTGTCTCCTCTTGGTTGGGGTGCTCGCCTCAGGCGGGCGGGCCGCCGGGGGGCGATTATGCGCGCGGGGGGCGGAAATGCAAGCAACCGGCAAAGATCATCCCGGCAGAGCGGCTTGTCGCGCGGGGTCCGGATGCGTATGCTGACGGAATGCGCCAGAACTCGCCCCAACAACTCTCCCGTAGCCGAGGCAAGTGGGACCCCTCCGGCGTGCTGCTGGACGACGCCGTCATCGAGCAGCCGATGGATTTCCGCGCGATGTTCGGAAACGATCGACCTGTGGAAATCGAGATCGGCTCGGGCAAGGGCACGTTCCTGCTGGCTCGGGCGCCGGGGCGGGAGGATCTCAACTTTCTCGGCATCGAGTACGCCCGCTCCTACGCCGTCTACACCGCCGATCGCATCCGTCGGCGAGGCCTGGGAAATGTCCGCATGCTGGCTGCCGACGCCGTGCCGTTCATCCGCGAGTGTGTGCCCGATGAGTCGGTCTGGCGGGTGCACATTTACTTCCCGGACCCCTGGCCGAAGCGCAGGCACCATCGCCGGCGGTCCATCCAACGGCCGTTCGTGGAACAGCTGACGCGCGTCCTCCGCCCGGGCGGGCAGTTGTTGGTCGTCACCGATCACCTGGGCTACTTCGAGCAGATCCGCCGCGTTCTCACCGACGCCCCGCGGCTGGCGAGCATCCCCTTTCCGAGCATGTCTGCCGAGGATGGCGAAATCGTCGGGACCAACTTCGAACGCAAGTACATCGCCCAGGGACGAGCGTTCTACCAGACCGCCCGGCTGCGATATTGAAGCTCTCCACCAGCGGCACTCGTTGCACCGATGGCCTGCATCCGGCACCGACAGACGGGGATATCGGGAGTCAGCATCAGGGACGCAGAAACTCTGTACACCCTTTCGCAACCGTCACTAACAACTAACGACTAACGACCAATAACGATCCACCCTCAGACCTTCTCCGCGGCGGTCTCGCCTTGTCCCTCTGTCTGTTCGGTCTGCACTTTTCGCACTGCCGAGGCGGCTCCGCGTCGACCGACGACCACCAGCGTATCGCCGGCAGCCAGCTTGAGCTCGGGCGTGGGGTGGTACACAGCCGATCCGTCTGCGCGACGGACCGCGACGACGACGGCACCGATTTTCCGGGGCAATTCCAGCTCGCGAAGCGTTTTGTCCGCCAGTTCGCTGCCTTCGCCCAGTTGGAGCTGGTCCATTTCCAGGTCGATCCCGCGATGGGCCATTTCCACGAAGTCCACCACAGCCGGCCTCATGACCACGTCGGCCATCCGCGAGGCCCCGATCAGTTGCGGGCAGATCACACGACTCGCGCCGGCTTTGAGCAACATGCCCTCGGTGGCGGCTTCGTGGGCCCGCGCGATGATCCGCAGCTTCGGGTTGGCCTGGTGGGCTGAGAGCGTCACGAAGACGTTGGCGGCGTCGTCTTCGAGCGTTACCACCAGAACACCCGCACGGCCCAGCCCTGCCACCGTCAGCGTCTCCTCGCGGTGCGCGTCGCCCAGGACGTACAGCAGGCCGGCCCGCTCAGCGGCGGCTGTGCGTTCGGAATTCGTCTCGACCACCACCACGTCCTCGCCTGCCTGGCGGAGTTCCTCGCTGACCAGCGAACCCATCCGCCCGTAGCCGCAAACGATCACGTGATTGCTCAGTTTCTTGATTTCGCGGTCCAATTGCCGTCTCCCGAAAATTCCGCGGACCTGCCCCTCGACCACCATCGCCACCACCAGCGAGAGCACCACCGCCCCGCTGGCGATGCCCCCCACCACGATGAACAACGTCCACATCTGCCCCCAGTACGAAACGTCCGCCCCGACGTTCATGCCCACCGTCGAGATCACGATCAGCGTCATGTACACCGACTGCTGCCAGCTCCAACCTTCGATCAGCCAATAGCCCAACGCCCCGACGATGACAAAGAACACCAGCACCGCCATCGGCACAGCCAGACGGGCAGCCTTCGACCGCTCGCTGCGGTCGTGAGGACCTCCCACCGTGTCGAATCCGATGTAGGGCATTGTCTTGGGTTTCGCCGCTGCCGGCGCGTTGCTCCCGATGTCGGCCGATTCCGTCACCGGCCAAAAAGCGGCCCAGCGACCTTCCACCCCCCATCATCGGCCAGCTGTGCACAACTCAGCCACCCTTTTATAAGGATGCTGTATAAGAGATTCTCTAAAACGTAGTAGTACTGATAGTGCCTGTGAGCTGTGTAGGCAATTCTCCCACACGACTGTAAGCCTTTGCATCAGAAGGGGATGCCGGGTCCGGCGAGCGGGAAGCCGCGTGGATAACCTGTTGGCAGGTGCGTGGGGAGGGGTGTTGGAAGTTGGCCGATTGCCCCCATCTCTGCCGATCGGCAAGCGGTCGGCTGGGAGATGTGTGCACAACCGCCAACCCGCCCCGCAGACATCCAACACGATATCCACAGACCGATGTTGACA
>JBKHCL010000183.1:0-3696 GCA_046541875.1 Phycisphaerae bacterium
CCGCCCGCAACAAGTTGCGGGCCCTACGGCTGGGGGCTTGCTGCACATGGTCCCGCCGTCGGTGCGGGGCTGATGCTATGCGCCGGGTGTGGCGAGGACTTTCGCCTGAAGTGCTTCGAGGATTTTGCGGGGCATCTGGTCGAGGGAGGCGGTTTTCTCGGCGGCTCCGCAGCGGATGGCTTCGCGGGGCATGCCGAAGACCACGCAACTTTTCTCGTCCTGTGCGAGGGTGTGGGCGCCGGCCTTTCTCATCGCCAGCAGTCCGTCGGCCCCGTCGGCTCCCATGCCGGTGAGGATGACCCCGACGGCGTTCTTTCCGGCGCTGGCGGCGACCGAGTGCATCAACACATCGACGGCGGGGCGTTGGTGGTGCACGCGTGGGCCCTGCTTGATCTCGGTGAAGTAGCGTGCTCCGCTGCGTTTCAGGGCCATGTGGTAGTTGCCCGGGGCCAGCAGCGCCACACCGGGCACGACGGCGTCGCCGGATCTGGCTTCGCGGACCTCCATCGCGCAGATGGTGTTGAGTCTCTCGGCGAAGGCTGCGGTGAAATGCTCGGGCATGTGTTGAACGATGACGGTTCCCGGCGTGGTGACCGGCAGTTGCGAGAGGACGTCTTTGATGGCTTCGGTTCCGCCGGTGGAGGCCCCGATCGCGAGGATCTTGTGGGTCGTCTGCCCGAGGCTGACCGACGTGATGGGGCTGGGGCGGTCGGCATCGGGGGTGGACTTGGGCTTGCGGAACGTGCGGACGCACGAGGCGGCGCGGATCTTCTCGATGAGCGACTCGCTCAACTCGGCGACCGAGTACATGGAACCCGGTTTGGAGACCACTTCGATGGCGCCGGCTTCCAGGGCAGCCAGTGCGGTTTCCGAGCCTTCGGGGGTCAGCGAACTGACGACGATCACCGGCAGCGGGTAGTACCGCATGAGCTTGTGCAGGAAGGTCAGCCCGTCCATGCGGGGCATTTCCATGTCCAACGTGACCACGTCGGGCTTGAGCGCAAGGATCTTATCCCGCGCGACGTACGGGTCGGTCGCGGTGGCGACCACCTCGATGTCCGGTGCCCGGGAGAGCTCCCGGCTGAGCACCTGCCGAACGACCGCGGAATCGTCCACGATCAGGACCTTGATGTTGCGTTTAGAACGTGACATCCGGCCCTTCCTGCTGGAGGCAGCCGAACTCGGCGGCGGCCATCACCGCCCCCTCCATGAAGAGGGCGACTTTGCATTCGCCGCTGTCCAGCATCAGTCGGCAGCTGCCGGCAGGCGAGTGGTTCTTGTGGCTGGCGGGGATGTCGGCGTCGTCCACCAGCGTGGGCGCTTCGACTTTGAAGACGGCTTCGCTGCCGGCGATTTCGGGAAGCAGGTTTCCGCAGACGACGTTGAGCAGTTCGCCGGCGGCGTCGCGCAGCTGTTCGGCGGGCAGGTCGTCGCCCGGTTCCATGCCCAGCATGTTGGCGCACAGTTCGGGCAGAACCGCCCGGGGCAGACGCAGGAAGACGGTCCCGCTGAAGGGTCCGGAGAAGGCCACCTCAGCCAGCACGCAGTCGGCAGCGGGCTGAGGGGGTGCGTCCTCGTCGGGCATGGCGAACAGGAACGCCAGGGACATCATGGTTTCCTCGGTGACGCCCTGGAGGACCTCGTCGTACTCGCCGGTGTGAGAGGCGGTCTGGATGAGGTCTTCGACGACCTCGCGGACACGTTCGGGGGTGAAGGGCTTGTGTACGAAGCGGGCGCCCTTCTCCTTGAGCCGATTCACGCGGGTCTCGCTGCCCTCGGTGGAGACCACCACGAGGGGCATGTCCTTCCACTGGGGGTTCTGGCGGACCTGGTCGATCATTTCCTCACCGTCCATCACGGGCATGTTGATGTCGGTGAAGACCACGTCCACCTCCTGCTGGGCGAGGACGTCGAGGCCTTCCTGCCCGTTGGACGCCTGGTGGATCTCGCCAATGTCCAGCCCGGCCATCTTGAGTGTCTTGATGACCATCGCACGGGTGACCGAGCTGTCGTCGATTATCAGAAGATTCATCGCCATGGTTCTTTCCTCCCGCGAGGGAGCGGGGCAGCCGACCGGGCATCGCTGCCGGGTCGGCTTTGGGGTTCGTTCCGTCTGGTAAGCAGGTCGATCCGATGAGTCACAGGGCCTTCTCCTTGCCGGCCGTCGACAGCCAACACCGTCCCGACTGGAGCTCGAGGTACATTGTGCGTGCCGAGCTCCCACCTACATCTTCGGATTCAATGAGCACGCCATTTTTCCAGAAGATCTTTTTCAACATGATGTAGTTGCGTCGCCCGATCGCGAAGCGGTCGTCGCTCTTTCCCTGGACGTTTGCTCCCCCTGCCACACGAACGATCAGGCGTTTCTTGACGCCGCCGTGATCGTAGAGTTTCCGGAAGAAGGTCGGCACGCCGGTATCCACGAACATGAGCGGATTGGCCCGGGCCTTTTCGGGATTGATGCTGGACATGGGCATCATGACATGAAGGATACCGCCCACCTGGACGTTCGCATCGTAGGCGGCGATGCCCAGGCAGCTGCCCAGGGCATGCGTCACGATCGTGTCGGTCGGGGCGCTGGCGACCTTCATGTCTGCTACGCCGACGATGTGTTTCACGGGCTTACCTCCCCAGTTCCCGCGTTACGGTTTCTGGTAAATGGCCGGCTGGACGTACTTGTACCGGTGCTGCGTTCCGGTGAGGCTTTCGGAATGTCCGATGAACAGAACCCCCCCGGGGGCGAGGATGTCGAAGTACCGGTTGACCAGTCGTCCCTGCGTGGTTTTGTCAAAGTAAATCATCACGTTGCGGCAGAAGATCACATCGAACGGCCCCTTCATGGGCCAATTCTCCATGAGGTTCAGCCGAGCGAAGTGAATCAGCTTTCGGATGCTGCTTTTGGCCTGGTAGACGTTGCCATCCGGGCGTTTCTCGACAACGCTGAAATACTTGCTGACCAGGTGTTTGGGCGTCTCGCGGAACCGTTCCTGGCGGTAGACGCCGCGCTGGGCCATCCCGAGAACCTTGGTGGACAGGTCGGTGGCGAGAACCGCCGTGTCCCAGCCGACCAGGTCGTTGATGGCTTCGTTTAGGAGCATGGCGATGGAGTAGGGTTCCTCGCCGGAAGAACAACCCGCGCTCCAGATCCGGATCCGCCGCTTGCCCTTGGCCCGAATGGCGGGAATGACGGTCTCGCGCAGGTGCTCGAAGTGTTTGTGCTCACGAAAGAAGAACGTGAGGTTTGTCGAGATCTGGTCGAGCATCGTGGTCAGCTCGGCCCCGCTGGAGTCGTTGCGAACCGAATCCATGTACTGCCGGAATGAGCCCATCCCCAGCTGGCGGATGCGTTTGCCCAGGCGGGCTTTGACGAGCTCCTTCTTGCCGTCGTGCAGGTTGATCCCGCAGTTGCGTTTGACGAATTCACTGATCTCGTTGAACTCGGCTTCGCTCAGGACGGCAGATTCACTGATCGCAAAACTCATCGCACTCTCGCGAACTCAAGACACGCTCCGCCGCGTCCTGGCCCCCGTAAGGATTGTTCTCCCGCAGCCTTGCCGCGAGACCTGACCAAGTCGCCCACGCCACGCGGAGTCGCGCGGACCACTGCCCCACCGAATTATCGACCCGATCCGACGGGTACTTTCGCAATACGTCCGCGCGGGCGAGGCTCCCCTTGCCCCATCATCGAGGCGCACC
>JBKHCL010000076.1:0-15707 GCA_046541875.1 Phycisphaerae bacterium
CGGTTGTTGCTCGACTCATTTAAAGATCTCCAACTGATCCCGGATTGTACCCGCTTTGTCACCTAGTTGCTCCAGAGCACTGCCAATCTGATTTATCCTTAGGCCAGCATAGGCAATGTCCATCTCATAGCCAAACATGATCTTTCTGTACTCATGAACGTCTGATACCATCGCAGTCAGCCGACTGCGAGACCAAGCAAGCCATGCTCCGCGAGCTGCTTGACGGGTCCATTGTCGTCTGAGCACCTGCTGTGCGTATCCGACTCTACTCTGAGTCGCAGCCAAGCGCGTCTCCTGCTTACTTACTTCAGCGGCCAAGAGCATCTTGCGCATCGCGAATGATTGGTATTTAGCTGAATCGCGGCCCTTCTTCGGATCAGTGTCCAAGAGGCGACCCATCTCAATCTCTATGTCTCTGATCTCTTCCCTGTTGCTGGCCAAGGCTGAACTCAATACAGAGGCGGCCGATCTCGCACTGGCCAACTCAGCTTGCCATATCCCAATCAACTTTCTCCCCTGTTCCATCGCATTGACCGTCTTGGTCCTGGCGATCTCCATGGAGGCCATTTTCCGGTTTAAGGCCTTCATTTCCAAAAAGGCCTTGTCCTGCTTCGCACGCAGCAAGCCCATTTCACCCTTTAGCTGCCGCCGTTGTTGATGCAGAGTTTCACGGAATGTACTGATACGCTTCAGGTCGGATTTCTGCTCGCTCTCCCAGTCGTCGAATATCCTTTTGAAGGCCTTATCATATGTGTAGGCGACAATGAATTTTTGCTTGAATGTTAGGCTATGGCCGAGCATGCTGCTTAGCTTGAGATACTCTGGATCCTTCTGAGGGTCGCCTCCACTTGCGACTACCGTTTTTCCTCTCTCCTTGCGTTGCTTTCCAATAATAACCTTTGCCATATTACCTGATGCTTTTGCTCCACTGGCCAGCTCTGATCCGGGCACAACACCGTATATTATCGTCTCTATGACCTCCTTTACGGTCTTTCCCCAGTCACGTTCCGGTGGTAAGTCTCTCTTGCTCTTCTCCGTCCCCATCGGGTCGGTTGCTGCGGTCGGTCGGGAGGCGACGTACTGGTAGAGGTTCATCCCATCGACGTAGCCCTTGGGGTCGCGGTTGATCCATCGGCCGAGGGTGGGGTGGTGGTAGCGCCGGCGGACCTGGTACAACCCCGTGGCCGCGTCGAACCGGTAGCCGGCGTAGAGGATCACGTTGCCCACGTCCGACAGGCCGTCGGCATCGGGGGTGTACTCGGCCCCGTCCGGGTCGTTCTCGCCGTTGAGGACGAGCACTCGGCCGTAGGGGTCGTAGGCGTAGCGTTCGACGACTTGTCCGTTCTCCGCCACCATGGCTGTGACATTATGCTGCGCGTCGGTCACGTAGTAAAGCGTCTCCTCGAACGTCCCGTCCCCGTCGGCGTCCCGAAGGCGGCAGATCGGCGTGTCGATGTACCGCTGGCTCCAGACGTACTGGATGGTCTCCTGCTCGGTGCCGACGGCCGTCTGGCGGGTGATTCCGCCCGCAACAAGTTGCGGGCCCTGCGACTGGGCTGGCCTCGACGGAATCCCGAGACCACGTCAGGCAGGCGAAGCGATGACTCGAACGCGTCGGATTCTCCCTTGCCCGCGGCTGAGGCGAACGGTAACATCTCCCTAACGTGGTCGGCCGGCGGCGGTCGGCACGGCTGGATTACCCCAACGGGGACATCATGATCGCGAGGCTGCACAGTTCCATTCTTCAGGGAATCGACGCGGTTCCCTGCGAGATCGAGACGGACGTGTCCAACGGGCAGATCGGCGAGATCAAGCTGGTCGGGCTGGCCGACGCTGCCGTGCGCGAGAGCACCAGCCGCATTCAGGCGGCGTTGCGGAACTCGGGCTACCGCTGGCCGGGCCCGAAGGTGACGATCAATCTCGCGCCGGCCGAGGTCCGCAAAGACTCGGCCGCCTTCGACCTGCCCATCGCCCTGGCGTGCATGATTGCCGGCGGGCAGTTCGCCAGCGACGTGCTGGACGAGCACATGATTCTCGGTGAGCTCGCGCTGGACGGGCGGGTTCGCCCCGCGAAGGGCGCGCTGGCGGCGGCAATGCTGGCGGCGCGCGAGGGCAAACGTCGGCTGATCCTGCCGGTGGACAACGCCCCCGAGGCGGCCGTCGTGCAGGAGGTGGAGGTCATCGGCGTCCGCTACCTGGCCGAGGCGGTGGGTGTGCTGACCGGTGAGTTGACACTCGATCCGGCGCAGGTGGATCTGGATCGCGTCTTCCAGGCGGAGGGACACTACGAGGTTGACTTCGCGGACGTTCGCGGCCAGGAGTCGGCCAAGCGGGCGATGATGGTCGCCGCCGCAGGGCACCATAACCTCGCGATGATCGGCCCGCCGGGAAGCGGAAAGACGATGCTGGCCAAGCGGATTCCGACGATTCTGCCTGCGTTGAGCGTTTCGGAATCGTTGGAGACCACGCGGGTGTACTCCTCGCGGGGGCTTCTCGAGCCGGGCAAATCGCTGATGGCCACCCGGCCGGTGCGTATGCCCCACCACTCCTCCAGCTCGGCAGCTCTGGTCGGCGGCGGCGCGATCCCCCAGCCCGGCGAGGTCTCGCTGGCCCATCACGGGGTGCTGTTCCTGGACGAACTGCCGGAGTTCTCGCGCAACACCCTGGAGATGATCCGCCAGCCTTTGGAGGACCGGTGTGTGACGATTCCGCGGGTTCACAGCACGGTGAAGTTTCCCGCGAGCATCATGCTGGTGGCTGCGATGAACCCCTGCCCGTGCGGCTATTACACGGACCCGAAGCGGAGTTGCAAGTGCAGCCCGGTGGCCATCGAGCGGTACATGGGACGGATCTCCGGGCCGTTGATCGACCGGGTGGACATCCACGTGGAAGTGCCGCCGGTGGCGTGGAAGGATCTCCGCAGCGAAGGCGGAAGCGGGCTGAGTTCCGCGGAGATCCGGCGGCAGGTGGTCTTGGCACGTGGCCGGCAGCGGGAACGGTTCGCGGACAATGGGACAGCCACCAACGCGACGATGAGCTCGCGGGAGGTGCGGGAATACTGCCGGTTGGACGCCCAGGGCGAAAGTCTGCTCAAGCGTGCCCTGACGGAATTAGGGCTCTCGGCCCGGGCGCACGACAAGATTCTCCGCGTCAGCCGAACGATTGCGGACCTGGAAGGTCAGCCGCGCATCGCGCCGCACCACGTTGCCGAGGCGGTGCAATATCGCCGGCTGGATCGGAAGCTCTGAAGCGGGATCGATCCAGGTTCAGGAAAACTGCCGGTGCGCGACGGGTTTGCCGCCTCATGGGGCAGGCCGGCGGGGAGACTCAGGCCTCGGCGAGGCGCTGATGAACGGTTTTCCGGAGTTTGGCGGCGAAGGAGGCCCGGACGGCAAGGGAGTCTACGAAGGCTGTCCGATAGCGGCAGCGGAGGGCGCATGGGTCGCCGGGCACGTCATTCGGGCAGTCGCACTTGCCGTTGATTACCTCGGGCGGGTTGTCGGGGTCCCGAAAGGGACAGCCATCAATACTCATCGTCCTGGTCCTGCTCTGGGATTGCGCGTAAGCGGCAGCCGCACGCCGATCGGATAGTATGCGCGCATAGAAATCAACTGTCCACTCCGCAATATGAACGGCCGGGCGGCCGGGAGCGATCCGTCATTCTGCCGGATTTCCGGCCGGGGCCCTACCGGTGGCGCCGTCTCAGCAATCCGACTGCAGCCACAGCCAGCAGACTCAGCATCGCCGGCTCGGGAACGACGCCGTAGGCCTTGACCGTAAAGGCTTGGCCATCCCAGTCATCGGCAACGTCCTCCCACTGGCCGTCAACCGTGTCGAAATAGTAGCACCAGTTGTTTTCGATCATCTCCACCGAGCCGGTGTTGCCGGTACCGTCATTCGTATAGGCCATGACCTGGTCGGCTCCGTCGGTGAAGTCGAGGAAGACAACGAAGTCGTCGTTGGGAGCAACCTCGACCGTGTCTGCAAGATCAACGGTATGATAACCGGCCACGTCGGCAACGCCGGTGACCTCGCCGAGCGGGTCGGCCCCCGCCTCGAGTGCGGCGATGTTGTCGAAGATCCGCACCTCGAATGGTTGCGCATCATTGCGGGTGAAGAAGCTGACGATCCCGATCTGGTCGCCCTCGCTGCCGGCTTGGAAGACCTGTGCACAGACCGACGGGTCGGCCACACCACCATTTGATGCATTGTCAGGCAGGTAGACACTGTTGTTCAGATTCCCGGTGTAATCGTGGAAGTAGACGCTCTGGATATCGTCCTTCGAGCCCATCTCGAAGAAAGTGACCTCCCCCCGATCGGTGAAACGGTCGGTGGAGGTCTCGTAGGACACCCAGAAGTACGTCGGAGCCTGCCCCGCATAGTCAGAGTAGTCTGGGTCTTGATCGTCGACCTCGTGCGAGTGCTTGATCAGCCAAGCGCCGGGGTTGGGGGCACCGGGGACCTCCTTGCTGTCGTCCCAGCCGATGATGTTTACGCCATGGCCACCCAGGCCCTCACCTTCCACCGTCCCGTCGTCGTAGTAGGTGTTGGTCTCGTTGTCGAAGGCGTTGAACTCATGCTGGATCCGCACATACGGTGCCCCGACGTCCATGACCTTCTGCTTGATGGCATCGCGGCCGCTGACGCCATAGGACTTCCGGAGGAAATACGCGCCTTCAGCGTCCGAGGTATACTCGGCCGGGTAAGGCCTGGCGTGAGGCCAATTGGCCGTCGCCGGGTCGGGATACTCGTTTCCGCTGGGGGTCGTGATGGTCTCGTCGTAATACCCGAAGTTATCGCGGAAGTCGCCCTTGTACTCGAAGGGGCACTGGCTCTCGTAGAGCGGCCCGTGCAGCCGGGCCATGTGACTGACGGCAACGGGAACCTGCCCGCCAGAGTTCACCCGCCGATTGAAGCCCGGGCTGTCCTCGGGCCAGGTCGTTCCGGTGGTTTCGTTGGCCCGGAGGAACTGTTCCGAAAGGTTCAGGTCGTTGGCCACCCCGTCCCACAGGTCATTGATGCGAATGTTGGACTCGACCGAAGTCAGGGCAGCGAACGCCCAGCACGGGCCCGGTCCGACCTGGTCGTCGATTCGCGTGGAGACGTACTGCTGCCCATTGACGTCCCGAAGATCGAAGTTGGTCGGCAAATCGGCCAGACCCTGCGAGGCAATCCCCAGAACAACAACCACCATCGCGGATACGGACTTGCGAAGAACCATGTGCCCTCTCCTTCCAGTTGCGGACGAAGAAAAGCCCGGCAATACCCCAAACCCCAAGCCAAGATCGCCTCGGGAATCGAGTCGCCCTGTGCTTTCCTCCGTATGCTTAACGCCACACCACCGATGCCGAACGTCGGCCACGCGTTTGCGGCATATTAGAGATATTCATACCGCAAATGCAGCGATTCTGCAAGCGCAGAATTCCCAAAAAACCGCGTACGTGTGCCTTCGGGCGAATAGAACGTCCCGGGCGCGATCCACTTGGCTTCCCGGCCTGGTGGGCGTAAAATAGCGTCCCATGGATCTCTGGACGATTATTCCGACGGCAGTGGGCCTGGCGATGGACGCGTTTGCGGTCTCGATCGGGGCCGGTCTCATCGTGCCGCGCGTCACGGGGCGGCACGTGTTCCGCATCGCGTGGCACTTCGGGCTGTTCCAGTTCCTCATGCCGGTGCTCGGCTGGCTGGCGGGGCGGTCGCTGGCGGATTACATCCAGGCGTATGATCACTGGATCGCGTTCGCCCTGCTGTCGTTCATCGGGGGGAAGATGCTCCATGAGGGGTTCACAGCCTCCGACGAGGACCGCGCCAACCGGCGCGACCCGACGCGAGGAATGATGCTGATCACGCTGTCGATCGCCACCAGTATTGACGCCTTGGCTGTCGGACTCAGCCTGGCGTTGCTGGGCGTGGATATCTGGGTGCCCAGTGTGATCATCGGCGCAATCACCTGCCTGCTATGCGCCGTGGGCGTTATTTTCGGGGCCCGCCTGGGGTCGCGCGTGGGCAAATTGGCCGACCTCATCGGCGGCTGTGTTCTGGTCGCCATCGGCCTGCGGATTCTGATCACGCACCTGCTGGCAGAGTAGTTCGCCCCCCACCGGCCCGCACATAAAAGAAGCAGGCTTGGCGGGGGGGACCAAGCCTGCTCAAAGATGACCGGTCAGGGGGAGAACCGGCCATTATAGTGGGCTACTGTCACAACGGGGATGCATGCTTCCTCGCTCCCTCGAATGCGGAATTCTATGGGAAAACGTTCGGCGTTTCTACAGGAAATCCCTGATTCTTCTTTCGGGTGTTCCGCCCCGTAAAACGAACACAAACCCATTCCAAAAAGCCTTTTATGGCGCAAACCCGATAATCACTTGATGAAATCCGCCGAAAAAAAATTGCCGCGCCCGCTTTGCGGGCCTCAGTGTGAGCTTCCGGGCCGTGTTCTCTACCGTCGTTCCCAGACCATGTCCAGATACAGCGTTCCGGACCAGCCGTAATCGTGGATCACCTGATGATACGCTCGTTGCGGGTCGTTGGTGCCCTTTCGCGGCAGCGAGGCCGGCGGGGCCTCGCCGCGGTCATCGTAGAACTCGTAAATCGAGCCGCATTCAAGGTATCGCTTCTCGATCTCCCGGCAGGTCGCCTGCTCCACCCGCCTGGCGACCTCCTCCAGACCGCTCCGCCGGAAGCCGAAGGCGATCAACCAGTTGATGTTCACCCACATCGGCCCGCGCCACATGTCCTTGCTGTAGTGCTCCCGGTCACTTACCGCGATGGAGGGTACGATCACCGGCGCCCCGAACGTCTCGGGATTCTCCAGATGCTCAGCCAGCCGACGGGCCTGAGTCGGCGAAGCCGCCCCGCACACCAGCGGCAGGAACCCCGCCGAGGCAAGCACACCCGTCCGCTGCAGGTCGTCGGCGAAGCAGTCCATGTAGAGTCCCGCGTCCTCGTCCCACATCCGCTCGTTGATCGCGTCCACCCGCCAGAGATACCGCTCCACCCACTCCGCCGCGTCCTGGCGAAAGTCCAGCGCGTGTGCCAGGTGGCCAAGGATCTCGCATTCCAAAGCCATCAGCGCATTGAAATCGACAGCCACCAGTTGCCGGTCGAACTCGAACCGCGTCGAGTTGTCCATGCCCGACTCGTCGCAGCGATTGTTGGCCTTGTCGTTGGTGTTCCAGCCGAGAAGCCCGTCGGCCGCGTCGCGATTGCTCAGATCCCAGCGGACGTAGGCACAGAGCTTCGGGTAGACATCGCGCAACCATGCCTCGTTCGGGTCGGCTTGGTCCAGCAGCATCGCCGCCAGCGCCAGCACCGGCGGCTGGGTAATGCTCGAACCGCCCGCGGGGCTGGCCATGTGCGGACAGAACCCGTCCTCTCGCTGCGCGTCGAGATAGCCGGAGATCATCTCCCGCGCCAACGACGGGTCCACGTGGCGAAAGCCGATCGCGTGAAACGCCGAGTCCCACAGCCAGCATTTGCGGTGAGGCCAGCGGTCGGGCGTGGTCCAGCGATGCTGGAAAAGTCCCTCGGGCGAGCAGACCTGCGTCTTCATCTGAGAGAGTGCCTTGAAGGTCGTCGCGCGCGAGTCGCCCTCGATGTAGCTCGGCAGGATCTGTGATCTCAGCCACGCCTGGCGTTGCTCGATGGCGGCGACAAGGTCGGCATGCAGCAGGGCGCTGTCCAGAACGGTGCCCGCCGCGATGAGCGTTCTGCCATCCTCTTGCTCGACAGCGAGTTCATCGCCCACCTCGCCCACGTCGCAGGGCCCTTCGATCAGCAGGTGGTGAGCGTTCAGCATCGCCCCGCGCACCATCCCGCTCTCGGTGGTAATCTCGAAGAAATCCCCACCCAACAGCACCTCGGAAGCAGCCAGGCCGAACCGCAGTTCGCATCGCCCCGGCAGGACCACCTCCACACCAACGCCTTCGTTCAGCGTCCGGGCGATGAGTCCGCGCTCGTAGTCGGTCACGCCGTCGATGGCCGAGAAGGCGATCAACTGCCCACCGCCCCAGACGTGCAGGACCTCACTGACTTTGAGCTCTGTTTCCGTGGGTCGCATCGCGTGCTTGCCTCCCTTTACAGGTAATTCTTCCGGTTGGCGCGCACTCGCTCGCTAATGTACTCGGGCGGGACGCTGCCGTCGGCGAGCACATCGTTGTTGTACCGCCGCCGGACGTACTCGCCCTTCAGCCACGCTTGGGTCAGAATCGTCGTCGGCCGCGTCGTGGTCACCAGCCAATCGGCAAGTTCGCGCTGCAGATCGGCCCGGACGTTGCGCACATCGTCATCGAACCACCGGTTGGACATCTCCCAGGGGTCGTCGTCCAGATTGTACAGCTCGCCGAAGCCATCGGGGTACTCTTCGGCGAAGAACTCCCGCGGATACCACACCAGCCGCCACGGACCCTTGCGGACCGACTTGCTCCAGGCGAACTCCGTAAACGCAGCCGACCGGACCGGCTCGTCGCCGCCGCCCAGCAGCGCGGAGATATCCTTCCCGTCGGCAGTGGGCATCGCAGGCAGGCCCGCCAGACCGCACAGCGTCGGGGCCATGTCCACCGCCTCCACCAGCGACGCGGGCGTATGGCCGCCCTTCGTTCTACCGGGCACCCGCCAGATCATCGGAATCCGTGTGATCGCGTCCGAGCAGATACCCGGCGCCTTCTCCATGATCCCGTGCTGGCAGACATAATCGCCATGGTCGGCCGAGTACACCACAATCGTGTCTTCGCCCAGTCCCGTCTGGTCAAGAAAACTCATCAGCTCGCCGACCGCGTGATCCACCTGCGAGACACTGCCGAGGTACCCCTGCAACTTCCGCAGACGCCCCGCCTCGAATCCCGGCGGATCGAACACCGTCCACCCGCCCTTTCGCCAATGCTCGGCCGCCGCGATCAGGTGCGGCGCCTTCCTGCCGGCAGCCAGATCGTAGTCCGCGTTGGGCGGCAGCGTGAGCTCTTTGTCTTCGTAGAGGTCCCAGAACTCTTGGGCCGGGGTGTAGCACTGGTGGGGCTTGGGTAGCGAAACATGTGCGAAGAACGGCTTGCCCTCATCCCGGCAGGCCCGCATAAAGTCGGCCGCCTCGCGCACCGACCAGCCTTCCATGGAATCCTCGTAGCTGAACAGCGAAGGTCGACCGTCCACGCCCTGCTTCCACCCCCTGGGACCGATCTCAATGAGCGCCTGGTGATCCTCGTCCACACCCTTCTGGTCGAGATAGCCTTGGTACTTTCTGCTCCGCCCGCCGATGCTACAGTCGCAGGTCTCGTGGAACACGTCGGCGTCGTCCTCGATCCAGTACTCCGGACAGTGAATCTTACCGATGGCGGCGGTCGCATAGCCGTATCGGCGGAAATGGCCCAGCAGGTTGGGCAACCCCCCGGGATTCGGGCCTGACAACCCGTAGTAGCCGTGATTGTGGCAGTACTGCCCGGACAGGAAACACACGCGCGACGGTGTGCAGATGGGGTTCTGTGTGATGGCGTTCTCGAAAAGCACCCCATCACCAGCCAGCGCGTCGAGGTTCGGCGTCTCGACGTCCGGATGGTCGCGGCAGGACATAACCTGCGCGTGGTGCTGGTCGGACAGGATGAACAAAACATTCGGTTGCGTACTCATTACGCCTGCGTTCCTTTCTCCCACTCATGCTTCAGCAATCTTGGCCATGATGTCTAATCGTTTGTCGTTACCACAACCGCCCAGTATCCTTCCTCGCGCGGCGTGGTCAGCCGGAGCTTCTCCACGTCGGGCCCCTCCACACAGCCCCAATGACACCGAAAAAGCGTACAGAGGAAGCCCAGGGCATCAGCTGTGGGATAGATTCTGCCGTGCTCCCTCAACTACCGTACCATGGCGGCCACCCGACGGTTGTCCCGGCGGCGTTCGCCCTCGGTCAACAGCCGCTTCCGCAGGCGAATGCTCTGCGGCGTGATCTCGACGAGTTCGTCATCCTCGACGTACTCCAGCGCCTCCTCCAGGGACATCCGGCGGGCCGCCTTGAGCGTGACGGTCGCGTCTTTCGTGGACGAGCGGACGTTGGTGAGCTTCTTGTTGCGGGCGACGTTTACCGGGATGTCACCCTCCTTACAGTGCTCGCCGACGATCTGGCCTTCGTACACCGCATCGCCGGGTGTGACAAACATCATGCCCCTCTCGGCGAGCTGGTCCATCGCGTAGGCGGTGACCTGCCCGGGCTCGGACGCCATCATCACGCCCGCCTGTCGACCCGGCATGGCCGGGCCGGCCGGTCCGTAATGATCGAACCGATGGTGCATGATCGCCTCGCCCTTGGTGGCCGTCAGCATGCGCGATCGCAGCCCGATCAGCCCCCGAGCGGGAATCGAGAACTCGATAATGCTCCGCCCGGCGACCGTGTCCATGTGCAGCATTTCCGCCCGGCGGTCGCCCACCAGTTGCATCACGGGTCCGACCTGCTCGGCCGGCACGTCGATCACCAGATGCTCGATGGGTTCCAGTCGCTTGCCGTCCTCCATGCGGTCGATCACGTGAGGCTTGCCCACGCACAACTCGTAGCCCTCGCGACGCATGTTCTCCAGCAGAATGCCCAGGTGCAGCAGGCCCCGGCCGGCGACTTCAAACTCGGCCTCGCCGCGGTCGAAATCCACGCGAAGCGCGACGTTGGCGTTCAGCTCGCGCTCCAGCCGCTCGCGGAGATTACGGGAGGTCACGTACTTCCCCTCTCGCCCGGCGAAGGGACCGTCGTTCACGCGGAAGACCATGCGCATGGTGGGCTCGTCGATCACCACCGGCGGCAGGGCCTGGGGCTGCTCGGGGTCGGCCAGCGTGTCGCCGATGTCCACCTGCTTGAGGCCGACAACGGCACAGAGGTCGCCGGCGACGATCCGATCCACCTCGCGCCGCCCGAGTCCGTCGAAGCGATACAGCTGGGCGACCTTCTGGGCAATGCGGTTGCCGTGGCGGTCGATGGTGAGAACGTCCTGCCCGGCGCGAAGTGTGCCCGCGAAGACTCGCCCCACGCCAATTCGGCCGACGTACTCGCTGTAGTCGATGTTCGTGATGAGTGTCTGCAACGGGGCGGCCGGGTCGAAATCCGCCGGGGGCACGTGTCCTACGATCGCCTCGAACAGCTCGTGTACGTCACCGGTCCCGTCGGTGGGCATCCGCTCGGGGTCCGCGACGGCCCAGCCGTCCTTGCCCGAGGCGTAGATCACCGGGAAGTCCTCGGCGTGGTCTTCTTCGTCCATGTCGATCAGCAGCGAGAAGACCTGGTCGACAATCACGCTGGGGCGGGCGTCGGGACGGTCGATCTTGTTGACCACCACGATCGGTCGCAGGCCGGCCGCCAGTGCCTTGCCGAGGACGTATCGCGTCTGGGGCATGACGCCCTCGGCCGCGTCCACCAGAAGCAGCGCCCCGTCGGCCATCCGCAGCACGCGCTCGACTTCGCCGGAGAAATCCGCGTGGCCGGGAGTGTCCACGATGTTGATGTGGAAGTCCGTCCCGTTGGGGTCGGTGTAATGGATCGCACAGTTCTTGGCGAGGATGGTGATTCCGCGTTCTCGCTCGAGCGGGTTGGAGTCCAGAATGCACTCGCCCTTGAGCTCGCCGGTGCGGAACTGCCCGCACTGGCGCAGGAGCTGGTCCACCAGCGTGGTTTTCCCGTGGTCCACATGGGCGATGATGGCAATGTTTCGTATTTCCTGGCGGTTCATGACCGTCGTTCTCTCCGGGGGTTTTCCGCCGGCGGGCGTGCAATCGGGCACTTGCTCCGATGCAGCCGACGGGTGTCAAAGGAGGGTCTCTCAACACCCTGGCCGGCGACGGTGAGACAACGCTCAACCACCGCCGCTGACAGGAAATCCGATTGTACCGCAAAGACCCCGATTCCAGAACACGGATTTGCCACGGAAACACAGTTTTTCGCGCACAGAAACGGGGCCCGTAGGGTTGGCGAGGCCTCGGCTCGGGCATTGTCAGCGTGTCCCCGCGCCGATGCGCTCCCATGCCACGGAAAACCCTCCCAGAGAGCCCCCACCGTCAGGTGGGGGATGGAACGTACCCCGTAGCACGGCCTTCCAGGCCGTGTAACCATGGGCTGGAAGCCCATGCCACGAAAAAACCTCCCAGGCCGCGTCCCGTAGCACGGCCTTCCAGTCGTTCCGTCCGCAACAAGTTGCGGGACCCGCGGACCGATCCGCGGCAAATGCATCTTGACGGGGGGCGGCGAGGTGGGTACAAATGGGCGTTTTCGCCGCAATCCCCCAACACGCCATAAGGAGCAACCGAACCATGGCCAATGATCTGAAGATTTACTACGACAAGGACGGTTCGCTGGAACCGCTTTCGGGCAAGACCGTCGCGGTGGTCGGCTACGGCAGCCAAGGCCACGCCCACGCCCAGAACCTGCGGGACTCGGGTGTGAACGTCGTGATCGCCGAGTTGGAAGGCACGAACAACTACAACACCGCCAAGGAGCACGGCTTTTCGCCCATCTCGGCGGCCGAGGCGACCCAGCAGGGCGACCTGATCATCATCACCCTGCCGGATGAGGCCCAGGCGAGCGTCTACGAGAAGGAGATCAAGCCGAACCTCGCTCCGGGCAAGGCGCTGGGCTTCTGCCACGGGTTCAACGTCCGCTTCGGGTGCATCGTTCCGCCCGAGGGCGTGGACGTGGTGATGATCGCCCCCAAAGGCCCCGGCCACACCGTGCGAAGCTGCTACGAAGAAGGCTCGGGCGTTCCCTGCCTGATCGCCGTGGAGAAGAACGACAGCGGCAAGGCGTTCGATGTGGCCCTGGCGTGGGGAATCGGCATCGGCGGCGGCCGGGCCGGGATCATCGAGACCACCTTCACCGAGGAGACCGAGACGGACCTCTTCGGTGAGCAGACGGTGCTCTGCGGCGGGCTGACCAGCCTGGTGAAGGCGGGCTTCGAGACGCTCACCGAGGCGGGCTATCAGCCTGGAATCGCCTACTTCGAGGTGCTCCACGAACTGCTGCTGATCATCAAGCTGATGGCCGAGGGTGGGATCAGCTACATGCGGTACTCGATCTCCAACACGGCCGAGTGGGGCGACATGCACGTGGGCCCGCAGATTGTCGACGAGCACGTCAAAGAGAACATGAAAAAGGCCCTGGAAGACATCCGCAGCGGCAAGTTCGCCAAGGAATGGCTCGCCGAGTGCGAAGCCGGAAAGCCGAACTTCAAGAAGATGTACGAAGCCGACCTGAACCACCCGATCGAAGTGGTCGGGCGCGAACTGCGAAAGATGTTCTCCTGGATGGACGCCAAGGAGCCCCCGCAGGAGTAATTCTGCCGAAGAATCATCCAAAAGGCCCAGCCGCCACCATGACGGCTGGGCTTTTTCTTTGCGCTATTCGCGAAAGCAGCGCGAGGCTCCCATCGAACAACATAGAATGGGTGTGGGCGATGGAAGAATTCGCCTCGAGTTGCACCTATTTTCGCATTATTGACCAATAGAAACCATTCTGCGGTCCGATACGATGAATGGTACGTCGTCCGCGGGGTTCGGACGGGGGAAGCTCGGCCCTCCGTCCGCATGGATTGTCCCCTCGGGGGATTCTCCTGAAACGCCCCGCCGGAGTGCAGAATTCTTGACCCGGGGAGGTCAGGGCCATGGACGAAACAACGCAGGAAACGACACCGCTACCCCGCATCCTGATCACCGACGATGAGTCGTCCATCCGCGATGTGCTTACCGAAGCGATGAAGATGGGCGAACAGTGTGAGGTGCTCACGGCCTCCGACGGGGTCGAAGCGCAGCAGATGCTCCGCGAAGAGGACATCGACCTGGTCGTCACCGACCTGGCCATGCCGCGTATGGACGGTCTGGAACTGATGCAATGGGCCTTGGAAAACGAGCCCGGCCCGGTCTGGCTGATCCTCTCGGGACAGGGCACCTTCCACGACGCCGTGCGGGCCGTCCATCTCGGGGCGTTCGACTTCATCACCAAACCGATCGTCTCGATGGACTCGTTCCTGGTGACCGTGCGCAACGCCCTGCAACAGAAACGCCTCATCCGCGAGCGCGAGAAGCTGCTGCGGGACATCGAGGAACGCAACGTGCGCCTCGCCCAGCAGGTCGCCCAACTCCAGCAGGCCTGCAGCCTCCTGCGACGGCAGACGAAGATCATCCAGGAAGACATGCGACGGGCCGAGCTGATCCAGCGGGCGCTGCTGCCGCGCGAGGTTCCCGAGATCGAGAACATCAGCGTGGACACCATCTACCGCCCCAGCCAGAATGTCGGCGGGGACCTCTACGACGTGGTTCGGCTGAACGATCGCCTGGCGGTGGCGTACGTCGCCGACGCGGCGGGGCATGGGGTGGCTGCGGCGATGCTGGCGGTGCTCTTCAAGCATCGCATCCCGATGACGTTCGACCAACCCCCGGCGCCGAGCGATCCGTCGTTCGTGCTGGAGGCGGTCAACCGCTGCCTGGTCGATGAGTGTCGCGCCCCGGGCCTGTTCGTGACGGCAGCGTACTGCCTGATCGACACCGAGACGCAATCGATGAAATTCGCCTCCGCCGGCCATCCGCCCCCGCTGCTGATGCACGCCGATGGACGCGTCACGAAGCTCGAACATACCGGGCCCGCGCTGGGACTGCACCGGGACGTCACCTTCGGGCAGTTGGAATGCACGCTCGATCCGGGCGACCGCCTGCTGCTGTATACCGATGGGCTGGTCCAGAGCACCGAAGATAGTAAGCCCATGGACATCGACGAGTTGGCCGAGATGTTCACGGATCGCTCGCAGCTGGGCCCGGACCTGCTGCAACAGGCCTTGGAGGCGTCGGCCAACCGGCAGAAGGAATCGCAGGAGGATGATATCACCATGGTGCTCCTGGCGACGACCGAGGACCCGTCGGTGATCGACAACGGCGAGCCCTCGCCCGCGACGCAGACGGTGGAAACGCCCCGCAAGCCGACCGGATCATCGGCCATGCTCGCCGGACGAGACGACGGCGGGGCGTACATCAGCCTCATCGGCCGGGCGAATTGGACCAGCTGCCCCCCCTTCCACGATACCTGCCTCACGCAGTTGCAGGAGAACCGGCCGCTCACCCTCGATCTGACGGTCTGCTCCTACATGGACAGCACATTCCTGGGCACGGTGCAGGAACTCGTCGACAAGGCCGACGAACTCGGCGTGCCGCTGCAGATCCAGGGCGTGCGATCGGAGATCCGGGCGATGTTCGAAGAGTTGGGCATGTCGCAGGTCCTCAGCCACATCCGCCGCGACAGCGAACCCCTGCCCGACCAGATGGAACCGATCGTCGTGCAGGACGGTGCTACCGACGAACTCGCCAACGAGATGCGCATCCTCCAGGCCCACGAGGCATTGGCCGACCTCAGCGAGGACAACCGGAAGGAATTCGGCGCCCTGGTGGGCAGGATGCGGGAAGAACTCTCCCGCTGAACACGCCGCGCCCCAGCACGCGTGGGGAGAAGTTGACTCGTGGCGTGGGCATCCTGCCCAAGTATAGAACCAAACCGACGTGGGAACACGCCGGTGGCACCCAGAATACCGAACAATGCACCGTCGTAGGGCCCGCAACTTGTTGCGGGCGGAATGACGGGAAGCCCTTTCTGCGCCTGGTGCAGCGTGAGATTCACCCGCGACCCCAACGCAACTACTGCTGCTTGCCGGACCGTAGGGCCCGCAACTTGTTGCGGGCGGAATGACGGGAAGCCCTTTCTGCGCCTG
>JBKHCL010000184.1:0-3677 GCA_046541875.1 Phycisphaerae bacterium
GCACTATCGTCTCGCGCGTTTTTCGATTCGCTTGCTCCCCGTTGATCGACTCGTTACAATGCAAAATCACGCTGGTTCTTCCGGCGTCCGGATGGATACAACTCCGGGCGGCTGGAAGGGCCGGGTCCTCTGCAATGGGCAGGCCGTGAAATTGGTCAGGTCCGGAAGGAAGCAGCCATAAGCGACGTCTGTCCATGTGCCGGAGGGTGCCTGGCCCTTCTGGTTGCCCGGTTTTTTTGTGCGCTTCCCGCGTCGGATCGCCCGTCGAGGTTGATTCGCCGCCGCCGGTGGGCATAATGGGAGGGGAACTCTTCACCGATGAGGAATGATGGCCGGTTACCTTGTACTTGCCCGGAAGTATCGCAGCACCACCTTCGATGAGGTCGTAGGCCAGGAGCCCATTGCGCAGACGCTGGTCAATGCGATCAAGACCGGTCGGGTGCACCACGCCTACCTGTTCACGGGCACGCGCGGAGTGGGCAAGACCACCATGGCCCGCATTCTCGCCAAGGCGCTGAACTGCATGTCCGCCGAGCAGGCCACCCCCACCCCCTGCGGAGAGTGCGACGCCTGCACCGCCATCGGGCGCGGCGACGACGTGGACGTGGTGGAAATCGACGGTGCGTCCAATCGCGGCATCGACGAGATCCGCGAGCTTCGCGCCAACGCCGTGTTCCGCCCGGCCCGCTGCCGATACAAAATCTACTACATCGACGAAGTTCACATGCTCACCAAAGAGGCCTTCAACGCGTTGCTCAAGACGCTCGAAGAGCCTCCCGAGCACGTGAAGTTCATTTTCGCCACCACCGAAGCCGAGAAAGTCCCCGCGACCATTCTCTCGCGCTGCCAGCGGTTCGACTTTCGCAACATTCCCACCCGGCGCATCGCCGACCACCTGGCGGGCATCTGCTCCAACGAGGACGTCCAAGCCGAGAACGAAGCCCTCTTCCGGATCGCCAGGGCGGCCAACGGGTCCATGCGCGACGGGCTGAGCCTGCTGGACCAGCTCCTCTCTGCCGGCCGATCGGTCACCAGCGAGGATGTCCTGCGCGTGCTGGGAACGCCCTCCGACGAGCGGACGCTGGCGATGGCCGACGCAATCGCCGCCGGCGACACGCCGAAGGTGCTCGGAGAACTCGCAGCGATGCTGGAAGCCGGCGTGGGCCTGGCGTCCATCGTCCGGGCACTGGCAGCGGCCTTCCGCAACGTGATGGTCGCCGCCACCTGCGGGCCTGACAGCGAACTGATCGAGCTGCCCGACGCCTCGCGATCCGTGGTGGCTGAGCTCACGAAAAAAACATCCATGCCCACCCTGGTTCAAAGCGTGGCGATTCTGGACACCTGCGGGCGGAATCTGCGAGGCAGCAGCGTGGGGCGGGCGCTGGTGGAGGCCGCCCTGGTACGCCTCAGCGAAGCCGAGAAGTTCACCGACCCCGCCAGCCTCATCCAGCGGCTGGAAGCCCTCAACCGGGGCGGAGCGGTCGGCCCGGCGGGCCAAAAAAAAAAGTCCCCACGCCCGGTAGGAGCTGAGGGGCGAAGCTCTTATGTTCCCGGCAGCCCAGCCGCCACGGTGACCGGAAAGAACCCGCCTGGCAGAACGCCGGGCGGGCAGTCGGCCTCGCCGCCGCCGTCGCCGTCCGAGACGAGCCGGGCGAACGCACCCCGGGCGGTCCGGACGCCGCCGAAACCGGTCAAAGAGCTTTCTTCGCAGGAGAAGGCGGACATCCAGAAAGACCCTGCCGTGGAGGAGGTGGTCACGCTCTTCGGCGGCAAGGTGGTGGAGTATCCCCGCGTCGCGCCCGACCTGCCCGAGGCGGACCCGGGCGACCAAACGGAACCAGACTCAGCCGACGACGACGGATCGGCCGATTGAAGGAGAAGCGATGTTTGGCAACATGGGTAATATCGGCAAGATGATGCAGATTGCCTCTCAGATGAAAACGAAGATGCCCGAGCTGCAGAAGAAGCTCGCCGAGTCGGAATACACCGCCCAGGCCGGCGGCGGGGTCGTCAGCGCGACGGTCACCGGCAAGATGCAGATCGTGGACGTCTCGATCGATCCGTCGGTGTTCGCCGATGGCGACGTCGAAATACTCGAGGACCTCATAAAGGCCGCCGTCTCTGCCGCCCAGGCCAAAGCCGCCGAAGAGGCCGCCGCGGCGATGAAAGAACTCACAGGCGGGATGGAAATCCCCGGTATGACCGATATGCTGGGCATGTAGCCCCTTTGGCTGCCAAGGGTTCGACGTTCGGAGCTTCCCATGAAAACAACACTGCTGTGGTTCTCGGGAACAGGCAACTCCCTCTACGTCGCCAAGCGCCTCGCCGAGAAGCTCGAGGGCGAGTCCGAGCTGATCCCGTTCAGCAAGCTGGTGGGCATCGATCCGATCGAGGCAGACCGCGTCGGATTGATCTTCCCGGTGTATGGGTGGGGGGCTCCGAACCTGGTCGCCCGTCGGCTCTCGGAGGGGTTGCCCCTGGCGGGCAGGCCGGTGCTGTTTTCGGTGGTCACCTGTGCCGCTTCGCGCGGGGCGACACTCCAGCAGGTCAGACGTCTGCTCAAGGCCGACGGCAGGAAGCTCTCGGGGGGGTACGTGGTGACCATGCCCGAGAACTATCCGCCCATGGGAGGCCCGCCCAACCGCGAGGGCATCGAGCGGATCCTCGACGACGCCGACAGAAGCATCGGCCGCGCCGCCGATCGCATCAATGCCGGCAAGATGTCCGTGCCCGCTCGCGGGACCCTCATGCGAATGGTCAGCCGCGTCGTGAACCACTTCGCCAGCCGACACTGGACGGGAGCGGATCAGAACTTCTCCGTCGACAAGAGTTGCATTTCCTGTGGTCGATGCGAGGCGATCTGCCCGGTGGGCGATGTCAAACTGGTCGACGGACGCCCCACCTGGCAGGGACACTGCGAGCAATGCTTCGCCTGCCTGCACTGGTGCCCGGTCTCAGCGATCCAGTACGGCCGGAAGACCCGCTCCCAGCCACGATACCATCACCCCGGCGTGAGCATCGAAGACATGCTCGCCGGCGGAACGCCCACGTCCATCGAGGCCCAGCCGGCCCGCGAGCAAACCGCGGCCGATGCTTCGGACGGATAGCCACGGACGGACACCAGGCATGGCCCAGTATTCCGAAACCATCGAACGACTTATGGACGAGCTCGGAAAGCTCCCGGGCATCGGGGCGCGGACGGCCGAGCGCCTCGCTTTCCACCTGTTGCGATCTTCCCAGGAAGAGGCGATGGGGCTGGCGCGGGCGATTCACGATGTGAAGACCAAGATCCGCCCCTGCCGACAGTGCTTCAACCTCGCCGAGGGCGAGCTGTGTGCGGTCTGCTCCGACCCCCGCCGTGATCAGAACACCATCTGCGTCGTCGAGCAGCCCAAGGACCTCCTGGCGCTGGAGTCCACCGGGATGTACCGCGGGCTGTACCATGTGCTGATGGGGCACATCGCTCCGCTGGAAGGCAGCGAGCCGGAAGACCTCACGCTCGATTCGCTTGCCGAGCGGGCCGCCAAACCCGAGATCGAGGAGATCATCCTGGCGACCAACCCCACCGTCGCCGGGGACGCCACCGCGTTGCACATTCAGACGATGCTCGAAGGTACGGATGTCAGGATCAGTCGACTCGCGCGTGGCCTGCCCACCGGCGGGCAGATCGAATACTC
>JBKHCL010000077.1:0-15664 GCA_046541875.1 Phycisphaerae bacterium
CGGGCGGCGCTGCTGGGGGCGGACTTTCGCGATGCCAACGCGCCGAGCGAGGCGGCCGGGGAGGCGTCCGATGAGCGGCGGTGACTGGGTTGTCATCTCGGCGGTCGCGGTAACGGGTCTGCTGGCGGCGACGGGTTGTCTGCAGTGGTTGTTCCGCATATTGATGGGGGCTGCGGTGGCGGTGGTGCTCGTGGCGGCGCTGTCGCTGAGCCAGTCGGACGCCCTGACGGCGGCGCGGGAGGTGGTGAACGACGGTACGCTCGCCCCGGCGATGGCCCGCGAAGTCGGCCGGGCCCGCCAGGCCATCCAGCGGGCTGCAAACCCGCCAACTCCGCCGCCTGTAAGGCCTGCTGAGCCCCCGAAAATCGTCATCGTCACCCGCCGCCCGGCCGACTCGGAGTAGCATTTCGCCGGCTGGAGGGAACCTCCCGGCGCCCCCCGCCGTTTACAGCAAAGGTGGGGGTATGCGCCGTATATCATGAAAGCGGATCGCCCCGGAGCGGTTTGGCCGATTGATGCTGAAGCGCACGCCCCGCCGGACCGATCGGAGGGGCATGGAGTCTCTCGCGACGCTCGAATGAGGCGGAATGTGAACGATACGAAGTGGACCATTGCAGCTGTGCTGGTCGGTGGCGTGCTCATCGGCGGCTATGTGTGGAACAAGGCCCATCAGGCCAATGTGGCCGAGGCGACGAAGGATCTCGTCCGGGCGGCCGCTGAGGGCGATCTGGACCGGGCCCGGCAACTCATCGCCGACGGTGCGGACGTCAACGGGGCCGATCCGAACGGCATCACACCCCTGCAGGCGGCCGTCGGATGTGATCACGTCGAGATGACCGAGTTCCTCGTCGATCAGGGCGCCCGTCCCGAAACGGTCAATGGAGGCCAGCCCCAGCGTCGGCCTTCCTATGGCTGAGGCTGAGAATCACTCGCACCGCATGGAGTGGTGCAACGGGCAGGACATTGGGTCGGTTCCCCACGGGGCCGACCCTTTTGCGTGCGGGACGGGTTTCATGGGAGTGGAATGAGGCAAATCGTGGTTCCCCCGGGAGATCATATCCCATGACGAAACAAACACGGCTGTGGGTGTCGATGGTGGTGCTGTTGGTGGCAACGGGCGTGGCGGGAGCGGCGGATTCGTCCGCCGACGCCAACGCACCTAAGACGCCTGAGTATCCTGACAAGGCCTCGGCCTCCGAGCGCAAGGCGCTGGATGCCCTGGCCAGGGAGGTCGACGGGGCGATCACCTTCGCGCGACACAATAAGATATACGTGGTCGGGATCGGTCACTGGAAGCCCATCGAGTTGGGCAGCGGACAGTACGCCCGGTTCTCGCCGGATGGAGATTCGCTGGCGGTGTACGACCGCGGCAAGGTGTACCAGGTTCGCGTCGCGGATGGTGAGCGAAAGCTCCTGGCGAAGGACGCCGACAGCAAGGACGGCTGCCCGGTGGAGTTCCATCCCGACGGCAAGGATGTGCTGTATTGGACCAAGCGCGACGGGTTCCGCGGGGCGAACGTCCGGACCGGCAAGACGAGGAAACTCAAGTTGCCCGCGAAGTACTCCGGCTCGGCCGGCCTGTCGGCCGACGGCAACCAGATGGCGGTTCGCTGGGGTCATTCGCTGTATGCGGTCGATATTCCATCGGGGCAACACCGCAAGTACGCACGGGGGTGCTCGCCGGGCGTCTCACCGGACGGGAAGTGGCTGATGAACAACGACGGCAGCCATCGCAGCATGACCATACGTCCGTGGAGCGGAGAGGGGAAGAAACGAAAGATCGACGTGCGGACCTGCAAGCCCGACCGCAAGTGGGACAATCACCACTGGTCGAACCACAACGACTACATCGCGGCCCAGGGAGACGGAAAGCAGCACGAGGCGTACGTCGTCCGCGTCAGCGAGAATCGCTGCACCCGCGTCAGTTGGATGGGCAAGGTCGGCTACCCGGACGTGTGGATTCGGCCTGTAACCGAGGCCGACCACGAGGAAGAGAAGAACGACGACGACGGCAAGGCGGCGGGGAAAAAGGACAGTGACGGCCGGGAGTAGTCAGTCCTTCAGTGTTGCGATCACCGTAAAGTCGTTGGGCAGGTAGTCCTCCAGCACGCGGACTTCGCAAGGCCGATCGGCCAGCAGGTCTGTGACCCACTCGGGTTTGTAGAAGAAGTACCGTTCGGGCTCGGCTGTGGCGCGCCAGTGGAGCATGTTGAACACCACGTGTGTCCGGGCGAGTTCGAAGAACCGATCGATGGCGCCGGGCACGAAATCGAGGTTGTTGCCGACGTTGAGATTGAACATTCCCGAGCAGAACACCACGTCTCGCTGCAGATCGGTCGGGGCGGGGTCTGTGAAGAGGTCCCGCGTGACGAATGTCCCATCGGGGTGGCGGCGCTGGGCTTCGGCGACCATCCGCGGCAGGAGGTCCACGCCGGTGTAGTCCACCGCGACGTCGTGGGACTTGAGGAACCCCCACAGGTCGCCCAGCCCGCACCCGACGTCCAGGAGCGATCGCCCCGTCAGGTCCACGTTGCTCACCAGCACCTCGAAGCGGGCCTGCTGCGAGGACGCACACGCCCAGTCCAGTACGTCATGGCTGTCGCGGGCCGGGTCGATGCGCGGCTCGTAATGTTGGCGGATGCGGTCTTCGGGCCTGTGGGTCATGAGGTCAGGACGGTTTCGGGGGTAATCTCAGCCTGCTCCAGCACGCGATCATAGAAGGTCTCGCCGCCCAGGGCAATGCACCACGGCCAAGTCGCGCCGCGCGAGTCCCAGTAGTCCAGCTGCGAGACGTGCGTATCGCGAATCACCTGCTGGAGCGTACGGCCTGCGACGGTGCTCTGCAGCTCGCGGATGCGGTGAGACAGCTCGCGGATCTCCTCGCCTTTGGGGTTCTCGCGGGCCAATGTGCGACGGCGGGTGTCCATCCCGTCGATCTGTCGATGGAGCTCGGGCATCGCCTCGCGCTGCCAGGTTTGTCGCCCTTCGTCGCTTTGCATTGCTTTCAGCCGACCCATGGCGTCCTCTCGCCAGCTTCGCCACCGCGCAGCCAGCTCGGCGGCGGGAAGTTCATCGGTTCCCGCGACGGCAGCGAGGTATTCCGGCAGGCGGATGGGGGTATCCACCTCGGCCAATCGGTCCAGCAACGCCAGGCGCACCCGCAGGATCGGTGCAACCGGACCGTCGAGGCAGCCTGCCTCTTCGAGACGTCGTTGAAGGGCGTGCGAGGCCGGCGTGTACAGCGAGCCCTGGCGGGGCAGCGCGAGAGGCGCACCGGCTGGGCCCGTGCGAACCTGCAACACCAGCAGGACGGCCTTTCCGGCGATGGCCCGAACGCCCGCAGCGGCCAGGGCGTCCACCGGCAAGGAACCATCACCAGGCAGGGCGAACGTCTCACCGGCAAGATGAAGCGTGTCCCCGTCAAGGGCCAACTCCGTGCGGACGCGCCGCCCGTCCCGTTCGAGCGTGGCGAACAGCGGCAACTCGCCCTTCGAGACGTTCAGCGGGTGCAGCGACGAGTCGGCGTCGGCTAAGGCTTGGTTGTACAGCTCCGCTGCCCGCTCGTAGTCGCCCAGAAACAGCGTCACCAGCGGGTCGTCGGCCTGTCGGTGCAGGGCGAAGCGGTCGGATGTACGCCCCACGGTGGTGGCGTCGCCGGTGCTGCGGGTCAGCCAGTCGTCGTACAGGTCGGCCAGCCCGGCGTCTTTGTGGCGGATCAGCAGGTCGTCCAACATCGCCCGTTGCTGCTGGAACCACGAAGCGGTTCGCTTTCGGGCGTCGGGCGCGGGGAAGCTGCGGTTCATGTCGGCCCGGGCGATATCGAGCATTTCCCGCAGAAACGGGGCGGTCTCCCCGACGCGCAGATCGCCGATGACGCGGTGGGTCGTTTCGGTGACGTAGCTGGGTCCGATGAGCTGCCAGTTGTCGCCGGGAGAGTGAGCGTTATAGAGATTCTCGACGCACGTCCCGCACCGGCGCGCCACGGCGGAGAGCTTTTGGCCGAGGAACGGTTCGAGGTCTCTCAGGTCCAGCGGCAACGTGCCCAGGAACTCCGAGTAGAACAGCGCCGCCCCCCAGTCCTGGCCGCCGGAGTGGTGGAACCGTTCGCGGACCATGCGCAGCGGGTCGTCGGGGCTGGCTCCCAGGGCGGTGAAGGCTACGTCGATGTCTTCGACGAGGTGCCGGGCGGGTCGTCCCGCGCGGGCCAGGGCGTGCAGCTTGGGCACGACGTCCCAGAGGGGGTGGCAGTTCTGGTCGATGCTGACAATCGTCTCGGGGGGCATCGCTCAGGACTGCCTGATTCCGTTGAGGGCCTTCTCCGCCAGCTCCGGGTGCAGCGTGCCGTCGTACACGCGACGGACGACGGTCTCCAGGCAGAGGTCGGTAATGGTTCCGTCGTCGTCGGCTTCGAAGTAGATCCGCAGAACGTCGCCGCTGCGGGCGTGGACCAGGACGGGCTTGGCGGCGCGGAAGTATTCGGTGGGCCATTGATGACGCATCGCGGCCAGCACAGCCGCCGAGGCGCTGCCCGTTCCGCAGGCGAGGGTTTCGGCTTCGACGCCGAACTCGAAGGTCCGCAGGGCGATTTCGCCTTCGCCCAGGATCTGCACGAAGTTGACGTTGGCCCCGCGAGGCTGGAACCGCTCGTGATGCCGGATCTGTCGACCGATGCGATCGACGTCCACCGCGTCGATGTCGTTGACGTACTTCACCACGTGGGGCACGCCGGTCACGGCGAAGTCGCAGGTCATCGGCATGTTGCCCGCGCTGAGGTGCATCCCGATGCGGATGTCCTCGGGCAGGGGAATGCAGACGCGCACGTACAGCCCGTCGGAGTTTCGTCCCCGAACGATGCCCGCGGAGGTCAGCACGTGCAGCTCCGGGCCGTGAGGATCTCGCTCGCCGAGCATCCACGCCACGAAACAGGCCGTCCCGTTTCCGCAGAGTTCGGCTTCGCTGCCGTCGGCCTCCAGGAAGCGGGCCAATACGTCGGCGTGGTCGGGCATCTCGCTGGGCAGGGCGAAGACCACCCCGTCGGCCCCGATGGCGATGCCCCGCCGGCAGATCTCCCGGCAGAAATGCGCCAAACGTTGCGGGTCATCCAGCAGTTCGTCGTATCGGCCGTCGCGGCTGTCGATGCAGACAAAGTCGTTTCCGCTTCCGGACAGCTTGGTGAATTGTACGGGTTGAATGGTTCCTGCTCCTTCTTGCCGGCCGACCCGAACCCTCAGTGTTCCTCCGCCGGGCAACATTCGCCGGTGGACGGGTCGACATAACATAGTACCAGATTTCCCGCCGAGAGATCGGATTATGCCCAGCCCAGCCTCCGGCGGAGGCGGCCGGTACCCAGCAGGACCAGGCGACGGGCCCACGGAGAGACGGTGTGCTCCCACTTGTCGTCTCTGCGGATTTCGATGGCTCCACCATGGTGGCGCATCGGGTTGCCCGAGAGCGAATGCCCCGGCTGCAGCGTGGCCGTGTGCCCATCGAGGAAGTCCAGTGGTACGTCGGGCTCGTCGAGGTCGGCCAGAAGTTCGCTCATCGTCCCGGTCGGGTCGGTGGTCAGTTTGTCGTAGCGCCGTGTCACTCCATTGTTGGAAGTGACCAGTCTCTCCGCGCGCAGCACCTCCCGTCGCCAGTGGAGCATCGCCTGGAGAGATCCCATCCGCTGCATCGGCAGTCTCGCTCCACCGGGGCCTGGCATGTCTCGTCGTCGCCCCATCGAGTGGATCACGCCCAGGGGATGGCGGGCCATGTGCACCGGGCGAACGTCCAGCCCCTCGCAAGCCAGAAGGCATTGGGCGTGGGCGGCGTTCTTGGAGGTGTCCACGATCACCCGTGCATCGGCCTGGTCGGCGGCGGCGTGAAGAAAGCGTCCCAGGACGGATGCGTACTCTCGTCTGGCGGTAGCGTTCCCCTTGTGTGCCTCTCGACGCAGCCGGCGCATGCGTTTCACGTCCGGCGGACCGGTCTGTTGGAATGCGCGGGTGGTGACGTCTCGCCAGAGGTCGCACTCGCTGAACGCCCGGCCACACTCGCATGGCCAGTCCTGCCCGAAGCATCGTTTCCAGAGGTGGTGCAGTTCGCCCACGTGCAGAAAGCCGGTCGGCTGATCCAGCAGCGATCCCAGCAGGGTGCTGCCGCTTCGGCTGCAACCGACGATCACGATCACCTTCAATCGGGGCGTGTCCGGAGTCATGGCCGGCTCGGTTGGGTCTCGGTCGACGAGGGGGTTCGCCAGCGGAACAGCCAGATGCGGTCGCCGTCCGATGCGCGAAAATTCCTCAGCAGTTCGAGCATCGGATCGCCCTGCAGCCTTTCGAGGGTCCGGTCGGGCCGGGCCGAGGATTCCAGCAGATTCGTGGTGACCGCGATCAACGTCGGGGCGTCGGTCCGGTCGCCTTCGAGGAGTTTCTCCAGGGCGGCGCGGTCTTGGAGGTGATGCGGGCGAAGGGTGCATTGGGGGCCGCCGACCTGCATGAACTGGCGTCGGTCGGCCTGGGCGAAGAAGGGGACCCACGCGTTGGGTGCCAGCACGCGGCAGCCAGGCCCGAACTGTTCGGCGATGGCCTGTCCGGTGTGGATGTGGACCTGTTTGTCGGCGTGAAGGACGGGGACCGCGCGAATCGCCAGGATACAGGTCACCCCCAGCGTCCAGCAGATCCAGGCCAGGCGGGGCCGTTCGACCAGTCCCGCTCGTCGACCGAGGTGGAGCGACCACTGCACGAGGATCGCCACAGCCGCCCCGGCCAGCGGGCTCAGCAGCAAGGCCGCCGGCAGCATGTGTCGTGAAGAGATATACCCATCCTCCGGCGAGCCGAGACTGAACTCCAACGCGACCAGGAGTGGGAAGAGCACCGTCAGCGGCCCGAAGACCGCCACCATCGCCGAGCCCTCCCGGGGTGTGATGACCACGCGTTCGGGCAGCTTCAGACGCAGCCAATAGCGTCCTGCCCACGTGGCGAGGCAGGCGATGCAGAGCACCGCCATCGGCGTTCCCGCGGCGGAACGGAGGCGATCCACCGCGCGGCGGAGGGCGCTGAGCAGGTCGGCCGGGACGTTCGCCGAGGCCAGTGGCAGCGAGCCAGCCGAGCCCGCGACGAAGTCGGAGAAGCCCTTTTTCATGGTGAGTCCGCCCACGGCGAGCATGTACGGCAGGCAGCAGGCGACGGTCAGGCCCACGAGAAGGCCCAGCGACGCCAGCTGCAGTTTGCGTGTGGATCGGCGGGAGGCGGTGGTGGGAATGCGAAGGAGCAGGATGGCGGCGATGCCGGCGGCGAGCAGTCCTTCCGGCCGGGTGAGATACGCGCCGGCCGAGGTGAGTGCGGCGCCGGCCGACAGGGCGAGCGACCAGACGCTGCCCCGGCCGATCGCGTGGCGGGCTTCCAGTCCCAGGGCGATGCCCATCGCCGCCAGCGAGACGGCCATCGCGTCGGAGATCACGTCGCAGCTGACTTCCATGAACGCTGAGCTCAAACCGGCGATGAGCACCGAGACCCACGCGATGCGGGCATCGAACGCGCGCCGCGCGACGAGATACACCGCCAGCAGACCCACCAGCGAGAACCCGATCGACACGCCCCGACCTACCTGGATCCAGCCATCCGGCCAGCTCATCCCCAGCAGGTTCGCCCCGCCGGCGATGACGGCAGAGTAGGCGGGATGGTATTCGTAGGAACGGGTCACCTCGCCGGCGGGCAGGGTCGAGAAGTCCCTTGCCATCTGCAGATACAAGCAGCCGTCGCGGGCAATGTTTTGGGCGCGGGAAACCGTCACCACCCGAACGGCCAGCAACGCCACCAGCAGCGCCAGCAGCGCCAATGCTGCCGCTGAGGGGGGTCGGTTTCGGCGTCGTTGTCGGACGTGCAGGTCGTCTTTCATCGTCATATGTTCTGGCCGAAAAGCAGCGCCCGCGTGAACTTCGGGACGATCCTCTTATTGGCGAACAGCAGGGGCATCAGCATGTGCAGGGACGTGTTCGGCGGGCGGAGGTACTCGGCCATCGCCTTGCGCCAGACGTTCTTGAAGGACATCAGCGTGTCCTGGGGATTCTTGGAGCCCAAGGCCTTGAGCACCAGCTCGGCGCCCAGCAGGGCCGACCGGATGGCCGGGTACAGCGTGTGGCCGGTGATGGTCTCCACGAACCCCCCGGCGGTTCCCACCAGCAGGCAGCGTTTGGCGACGTGCGATTCGAGTTCGAGCGCCACGCCGGCCGGCGGATGCCACACCGCCCCGGTCGCCTTGCCCAGCGAAAGTCCTTCCGGGACGACGTCCGCCTTCTGGAGGCCTTGGATAAGGTTCGAGAGTTCCCCCGCCCGGTTGCCCGCAGCGGCCGAGGAGGAAATCACCCGGGCGTGCAGCGACTTGTCGTGTACGAAGAACAGGCCCAGTTCGCTCCGCTCGGGCAGCTCGGCGATGTGCAAAGCGCCCGAAAGATCGCGAGAAGCGCTGTCGGTGAGGGGGACGTCCAGCCCCGCCACCACAAGTGACGAACGCGGAACCGTGCGGACCGGCAGCGACAGCTCGCCGATGATGTCGGCCGGGCGGTCCTGGGCGACAAGCAGCATCTTCGCGCTGACGCCGGTCGTGCCCAGCACGTCGACACGGTCCTCGCTGAGCTGAATGGCCGGTGCGGTGGATGTCCCGCGGACCTTCGCGCCGGCCTTGTTGGCAGCCAACTTGAGGGCCTTGGTCAGTTCGCCGGCCCCGAGGAGATGTCCCAGCGTGGTGCGGGACCGGTAGGGGACCTCGCGATCGAGGCCGTTGTTGTGGAAGATGACCTTTTTGAACTCGGACGCGCCGGTGCATTTGGCCAGGCCCTTGGGCAACTCGGCGAGCTTGAACAGGTCCCGGGGAACCCAGCAGGCCAGGGGGCATTCCACCGCGGCGCCCTGGTGGGAGACGACGGCAACATCCGCGCCCTGCTTGGCGAGGTACGCCGCCGCGGCCAGGCCGGCCGGCGTGCTACCGAGAATCACGACATCGTAGAGCTTTCTCATGATCGACAACGGTAGCGATTGCCCTCTCGTTTGGCAAGACGGCAGGCGCGGGGAGCGAGGGATTCACCTGACGCAGCATGGTGAGATTGGTAAGGAGGGAAAAGGCGCGATGAGAGCTACTCGACGTCGTTCGGGTCGGTGGTGTCGGAAGAGTCCTCGGCCGACTCGTCGGACGGCTGGGTGGTCGGCTCGTCCAGGGAGAGCTTGCCCTCGTCGATGAGTCGATCTCGGACGGTGAGGATCCTGCGCGCCCGATCCTTGAGGGACATCTTCTTGAGTTCCTCGCGTTGTTCGGGGGTCATGGCGGCAAGGACGGCCTTGTAGATCCGGGCCCGCCGCTGGTAGGCGGCCAGTCGTTCGGGCGTCATGTCCTGGAGCTTTTTCCACCGCTCGATGATGACCTGCTGTTTCTCGTCGGATTCCTTGAGAATCGCCAGTGCCACGCGACGGATGCGATCCCGCTGGTCGGGAAGGAGGCGTTCCCACTCCTCACGGCTGTGGTTCAGGGCGGTGGCCAGCGACAGGCCCCGGTTGGCGGCTTCGAGCTTGTAACGGAGCGTCAACTGGCTGGCGATACTGCCCTTCGGGGCGGCCGGCTGGGCCGAGCTGCCGGCTGAACCGTCCTCGGCGCGGGACGAGGTGCTGAGCATCAGCAGCATCAGCACGGTCAGAATTGTGGTTCCATACCACCGCACGGTCAGCTGTCTCCTTGCGATTCGAGGCGCTCCATCTCGCGGAGCACGTCAAGATTCTCGATCACTTCGTAATTCTCGATCATGTCGCGATTGATGATCGCGAACTGCTCGGCCTCGTTGTATCCGGCGAGTTCTTCCTGCACGACACGGTCGGTTCTGGAGGCGGGGGGGGCATCCTTGGTGGTCTCGTCGTCTTGGCCGCCATTGTTTCCGGTCACGACGGTCTCGCCGCTGCCGGGATCGGGGGCAATCCCCCGCGGTGTGGAGAACCCGGTGACGAAGAGATACACCCCCAGCAGCACAGCCACCATGGCGGCCACCATGGCCGGCGCGGAGACAAGCGTCTTCCGCAGGCCGGCCCAATCGTACGATCGGCCGGTGGTCGCGGCGATGATCCGTCCGGGCAGCTCGGCCGGGCAGGGCGGAGCGGTGAAGGCGTCCAGGGCGTCGTCGACCTGGCGGAGTTCCTCGTGGGCCCGACGCCAGGCGGATTCGGTCACTACGTGGCGTGCGACGCGGGCGGCGTCGGCGTCGCCCAACTCGCCGTCCATCCAGGCGGAGAGTTCAGCCAGTTGCTCCTCATCGAGGGTGTTATGGCGGACAAACTCGATCACCTGCTGCTCGATCCCTGCCGGCGGGGTCGGGGCCGGGTCGGCAGTAAGGGCCTCGTCAATCGCCCGGAGATCGGCCAGGGCCGAAGCCCATGCGTCGTCCGAGGCGATGAGCGATTCGAGCTCTCCGGCCCGGTCGGCGGGGAGTTCCCCGTCCAGCCAGGCGGACAGATCGGCCCATTCGGATTGTGTGAGTTTCCGCGTCATTGTCGTTTGTGAACCCGTGTTTCCGTTAGGGGTATCGGCCGGATGCCTGATTTTCGCCTGCAATCTCCAGCGGTCCGGGTCAACCCCACAAGGACAGGTGTTCCAGGCGTCCTGCCGGGTCCTTCTGACGCCCTGTTCACTACCTTCAACCGTCGTGCCGCAGGGATGTGCCGCACGGGGTTGGGTTTTCTGATCTTTTTTTCTTGTTTTCTTTCGGTCGGGCTGAATCAGAACTTCACATACCGCGAGAGGGTATCCCGCAGGTTCGCCCGGGCCCGCGACAGCAGCGACTTGACCGCCATCGTCGAGCAGTCCAGGATCTCCGAGATCTCCTCGTAGCTCTTGCTCTCGAACTTATTGAGGATGATCGCGATCTTCTGGTTCTCGGGTAGTTGCTCAACGGCCTGGGAGACCTTCTGGCTGAGTTCCTGCTCGTCGGTCGACGCCTCGGGCGGGGCGTGCTTCTCGTCGGGCAGATTGCGGTGATAGGTTTCCCCGTCGTCCGTGCCGGTCAGGTCCAGCGACACCGGGCGGGCCCGTTTACGCGATCGAAGCACGTTGAAGCAGAGGTTCGCGACGATCCGGTACAGCCACGTGCTGAACTTCGCCCGCGGTTCGTACCGCTGGGCCGTCCGATAGACCCGCAGGAATACCTCCTGGGTGATGTCCTGCACCGCGTCCGGGTCGCCCAGAAAGCGGTACACCAGCGCGTGGACCTTCCGGGTGTTCCGTTCGACCAACTGCTCGAAGGCGGCGCGGTCGCCGTCCTGGAAGTCCAACATCAGCTTCACGTCGGGGTCTTCCCGGGCCCACTTGGTCTGGCGGGGGCTGGTGATGGGCTTTCTGTTCTTTTTTTTCGCGGCGATGGGTGGTTCCTCGCGATTGGACGGTGCAGCGGGCTATCCCTGCTGGTGTCGTTGGCGAAGCTGCCCGCAGGCGGCGTCGGTGTCCAGCCCGCGTGACGCCCGGACCGTCACGTTCACGCCGCGCTTGCGGCAGGCGGTGACGAAGGCGTCGGCCTGGTCCTTGCCGGGGCGGCGCCATTGCAGCGACGATACCGGATTGTACCGGATAAGGTTTACATTGCAACGCAGTCGCCCGGCGATGTCGGCCAATGCATCGGCGCACTCGGCGGTGTCGTTGAACCCCGCGATCAGCAGGTATTCCACGGTGACCTCGCGATGCCGGGCATGGTAGAACCCCTTCGCGGCGGCGACGATCCGCTCGATCGGCGTGTGGCGCGAGGCGGGGATGATCTGCCGTCGCAGCGCGTCGGTCGGGGCATGCAGACTGATCGCCAGGGTGATGGGCAGCTGCTCGGCGGCCAGGCGCGTGATGGCCTCGGGCAGCCCGATGGTGGAAACCGTCACCGATCGCGCCGAGATGCCCAGCCGATCCGGATCGATCAGTGCCCGGACGGCCGACAGCGTGGCGTTGTAGTTGGCCAGCGGTTCGCCCATGCCCATGAACACCGCATTGGTCACCTCCCGCCCGGTATGGGCGCGGAGATGGAGGATCTGTTCGAGAATCTCACCGGCAGTGAGGTTGCGGGCAAGCCCGTCCAGGGCGGTGGCGCAGAACGCACAGCCCATCGCGCAACCCACCTGCGTCGAGAGGCAGGCCGTCGCCCGTTTGCCCGACGGGATCAGCACCGTCTCGACGCGTTGGCCGTCGTGCAGTTCGAGCAGCAGCTTGGTCGTTCCGTCCTTGGCGGTGCTCTGGTCGACGATGCGGGAGGTCAGCACGTTCAGCTTCTCGCCCACCGCGTTGGGCACGTTGGACATCGCAGCCGGGTCCGTGACATTCTTCTTCCACACCCAGTCCATGAGTTGATCGGCGCGGAAGGGCTTCTCGCCCATCGCATCGAGCTGCTCACGAAGGGCGGGCTTGTCCAACTCCAGCAGATGCGGCCGACGGGTTGTGTTGGTCGGATCAGGCATCGGGTGAGCACCCCCGCTTGGATCGGTACAGCTCGGCGAAGGCGTCCGAGGTGAGGAACGCGACAAAGTCTTCGGTGCTGGTGAACATTTTATCGGAGTAGGATTGCAGCACCCAGTTGGCCTGCAGGGGGGTGATGGACAGCACCACCGCGTCGTTGCGACAGGCTTCGTAGATTTCGATGGCTGTGCCCATCGACGCGCTGGGGCAGTAGGCGATCACCAGGTCGCTGCCCGCTGCCCGTTCGATTCCGTCGGTGAGCGTGGCGCGGATTTCGGGCATTTTGTAGGTGATGCTCCGGGGGTGTTGTGAGTAGTGGCAGTACACCTCCGCGGCGGGGTAGTGTTGCCTCAGGGCGGCCTTGATGGGGTCGCGCCAGTCCTGCGAGTGGATGTCGGGCTCGACCATCGAGCCCTGGATGATTCCGGCGAGGAAAACGTTCATGGTTGCGGCTCCGGGTTATGACGGCTGCCGTCGTTGCGACGGCGGGTGGGCGAGATTGTACCAGATCATCCCCGTCGGTGGGAAACGGTGTCAGCATCGGCCGCAACGATGGCAGGATCCGGGTGCGAAGACAGCAGCCGCCACAGCAGGCGCTCGACCCGGCCGGCGGTGGACGGAGGGGCGGCCGACACCATTACGACGGCTTCGACGACGGCGGCAGGATCGTCGAGCTGTTCCATCGCCCGGCGGTTGGCGCGGCGTTCGGTATGACGTTCCCACGCGCGGATCGCCCAAAAGGCGGCCGACAGCGCTGCCCAATACGCCCCCAGCGCCCATGGCAGGGCGTCCAGCAGTTCAGGCCAATCCGGAACGGGCCCGACCAAGAGCCGCATCGCCGCCAGTGCCGGCAGCGCCGCCAACACGACGGCTGACTCGCCCAGAAGGCTCGCCTGGCGGAGGTCGTCGGCTTCGTGATGGGCCAGTTCGTGGGCGACGGCTGCCCGGAGCACGCGGGACGGCGCAGCCTCCAGCAGCGTTGGCGAGAGAGTGATCACGCTGCGTCCATCTCGGATATCCAGCCGGCAATGCGCGGCGGCGGAGCGGTCGGCCTGCAGGACGGCGACTTCCGGATGGCCGAGGTCGGCGGCGAACTGCTGGAGCTCGGGCAGCGTGCGGCCGGTTCTCGGGGCGGGCTCCGTTGCGGGCCTGCGTCGCTGCAGGAGGATCAAGAGCAATGCGAACAGGGCGAGCATCGCCCCGGCGGCAGTTGCTCCCACCAACGCCCATATCGCCGCGGCACCTGCGACCAGCAGTAAGACCACGCCCGCGCGGACAGTAAGGATGCGCACACTGCGCGCCAGGTCCTGAGGCAGGGACGTGTCCAGCCCGGCCTGTCGCGGCAGCCACCATCGTCGGTAGAGCGTGATCGGCAGCATCCAGAGAACGTAGAGAATCGCCCACAGCAGCGGGACCAGGACCATCCTCAGGCCGACGGGGGCATCGGAAAGCAACGGCTGAAGCGACCATCGCAACGGTGCCGGCAGCAGGAGCACCAGCGGCTCCCAGGCGAGCGAGAGCACCTCGGCGCGGAAGGCGGAGCGACTCAGCGCGGGGTGCAACGTGGCCGGGGGCGGTTCGTCAATCGGCGCACCTGTCGGCTGGCGGGCGGGGTGTGACAATGCGGCCTCCCCTCTGGCGTGGCTACGCCGCCTGGGCGGAGTTTTCTTTGCGGTTGAGGAACCAATGCAGCATCAGCAGCCCGACGCCCACCACCAGCCAGACGTCGGCGATGTTGAAGATGTACTTGTAGTAGAGTTCCGAGGCGTCGACGAAGTCTCGCACCTGCCCGGTGATGGGACGCCCGGGCATGCCGGGCAGGTAGACCTTCGCGACGGTGCGGTCATAGAGGTTGCCCAGCGCCCCGGCCAGGATCAGCGCCAGGCCCACGTGCGACAGCCAGGCGTTGCGATGGGACTGGCCGAAAAAGACCAGCACGAGGACCATGCACAGACCGGTCGCGAGGGTGACGATGAGTTTCCGCGTGGGGGCAGACTCGTGGGGCTTGAAGCCGAACACCACGCCCGGATTGGTCGAAAGGGTGAGTTTGACCCCGGGCATCAGCCGGCGCTGGGCGCGAACGTAGCGGAGGACCTCGTCGGGGGGCGTGTCGGGGGGAACCGCGCGGCGGACCTGCTCCACCCGCTGGGCCACGCGGGGCGCGCTCAGGAGCGAGTCGAACACGACGTGCTTGCTCCACAGGTCGGCCACGAGCCCGAGTATGGCAATCGCCAGGAACACCGCGATGGGCAGGGGGCTTCTCCAGGCGGGTTTCTGCGCGTGTGGTACAGATTTACCGTCGGAGGCTTCGGTGCCCCGGGTTCGCACGTTTACTCCTCTTCGTCTTCGTTATCGAAGAGCGTCTCGCCCGGGCGGACCATGCCCTTTTCCACCATGCGGGCGTAGTCGATGCAGTACTTCGCCCACGGGCGGGCCTTGAGTCGCGGCAGGCCGATCGGCTTGGCCGTGCCCAGGCAGATCCCGTAGATTCCTTCGTCGATGCGTTCGAGGGCTTCGTGGATTTCCTTCAGCAGCGTCCGCTCACTGGCGAGCAGCCCGAGGGTGAACTCCTGCTCGTAGTTATCCGAGCCGAGGTCGGCGGGGTGTGTGGGCATCAGGTCCGAGGCCCCGTTTCCGCGGTCGGCGCCCAGGGCGGAATGTTCGATCCCGCTCATGTCGCCCATCAGGTCGCGCCGCTTTTCCAGGAGCATCTCGCGGAACATCGCAAGCTGCTTCTTGGTCAGCGGGCTTTTGAGCTTGCGATCCTTGATCTTCTTCTTGGCCTTTTTGACCGCCTTCTTCATGGTGGCTTTGGGCTCGGGCCGGGACGCGCCGATGGCCTTTTTGGCCTTCTTGGCCTTCTTGGAAGCCTTTTTCGGGGTCTTCCTGGCGGCGGTCTTTTTGGCCTTTTTTACCGACTTCCGCGTGGTCTTCTTCGGAGTCTTCTTCTCGGCCTTGCTCGCCTTTTTGGAGGCGGCCTTTTTGGTGGTCTTCTTCTTCGAAGCCTTCTTGGCGGTGGATTTGCTTGCCTTCTTGGAAGACTTCGACGAAGCGGATTTCGATCGTTTCTTGGCCACTGCGATTATCCTGTCGTCTTGACATTGGTCGGGGGCCTGGAGCGACGTGCACCGGCCCAGCCGAGGTTCTCCCAGTTTGAAACCGGCGAAGTATAGTGATCCCAACCCCCCGTGTCAAGATGATCCGCCGCGTTGTC
>JBKHCL010000078.1:0-15584 GCA_046541875.1 Phycisphaerae bacterium
GCGGCAGACTTGCCGGATCCAACATCCCGTTGGAAACGAGCGATTCCCGGAACTTGCCCGAGGGCTCGCCAACCCTACCGGGTCGGCCTTCCCGCCGATGGCACCGGAGTGGTATCTCTTCCTCGGAGGGTTTTTTCGTGGCATGGGCTTCCAGTCCATGAGAACACGGCCTGGAAGGCCGTGCTACGTGAACGGCCACGAACAATGTCACACACACGCTCACGAGGGAAAACGGGGAATGGGAGAGAGGACCTCAAAGCAAACGAAACGCTTCGCAGAGAACGGCCCAGGCGGTACGGTGTCAGCAGGAGAGAAAGCGTCCATCCTCAGTCATCGTCATCGTCATCATCGTCATCGTCGTCGTCATCGTCGTCGTCGCGTTGGCGTGCAGCCAATCGGTTCGCGCGGTCCTGCAGGTAGTTCACGGTTCGTTCTGGCGGAAAGCGTTTGCCGTCGAAGATTCCGTCCTCGATCTCCTCCCAGCCCTGGACTACGTTCAGCCGCCCTTTTCCGTCGAGCTTGCGGATGCTGCGGGCCGCCTCGCGGAGCTCTCCCACATCGTCGGCGTCGTAGTCGGGAATCAGGTAGGCGGTCATCCCGTTGTTGACGTATGCCTGGGCGTCGGAGTATTTGTCGCCGATGCCGATTTCGAGGTTCGGGAAGCGGTCCTTCACCTTGCTCAGCCGGGCCGTCTTGTACACGCCGCTGTCGCCCACCGCGTCCGAGAGCGACCCGACCATCAGCACGCCCGTGGGGAAATCCTGGCGGTCCAGCCACCGGCGCGACTTTCGGCTCAGCAGGTCAGGCCGATGCGTCAGATAGATGATGCTGTGCTTCCGGGCGATCCGCTTGGTCACGCGGACCGACTCGTTCATCGGCTTGGCCCCGCCCAGCAGCACCCGCCAGAAGCTCGACGCAACCACCGTGTGGTCCAGGTCGATCACGGCGAGCCGTTCGCTCTTGCGGCGGACGGAAACAATCAGCGGAGCGGCCGACGCTTGGCGGAAATCCTCCCCGAGGTGCTCCGGCGCACGGAGAATGCGTGCCTCGAAGTTGTAATCGCCCACGCGCGACGGGGTCCATCGCACCACGGCAACTCCGTCCTTGTCGGTCTTCGCCTGCCCGATCAGCGATTCGCCGCGGTAAAAACCCACCGTCACCCCCGAAACGCCGGCGAGCTTGGCCTGGACGTCCCGCACGCGGGCAGCCAACTCGACTTCGCTGTCCGGATACGCCAGCGTGTCGAACCCATAGAACAGCACGTCACCCTCGGCTCCGACCATGTGGCCGCCGATGCCATACGCCAACCCTTCCAGCCCCCCACCGCCGCTGGAGGGAATCTGCGATCGGCCGCCACTGCCCCCACCCGAGTCGATCCGGATTCGCTCGGGGACCTCGGGCACTTCCACCTGGACGCAGCCGGCGAATGCAAAACCCGCCAGCATCGCCACCACCAGAATGATCCGTCGTTTCATCGGTGTTCTCCCGCTTGTTGGAATCCGTAGTATTGTATGCGTCCGGCGCAACCGTGCGCAGAGACGATGCACGATCCCCCTCCACCCGGTACGCACAGCCGACCGTATTCCGGGGTCGGTCGGGCGATTACGGCAGATCGGCCCGGGGAACAGTCTCGTTGACGCGGGCAAGGATCTCGTCGGGGTCGATCCCGTCGGCCTGTCCTTCGAAGGAGAGAATCAGGCGGTGTCGCAGCGCCGCGGCGACGGCGGCTGAGGCGTCCTCGAAGCTCACGTTCGCCCGCCCGTCGCGCAGGGCGGCCACCTTGGCGGCCAGCAGAATCGCCTGGGCCCCTCGCGGGGAGGCCCCGTACCGCACGTACTTCCGCACGAAATCAAGGCTGTGCTCGCTGTCGGGATGGGTAGCCGAGACCAGCCGGGCGATGTAGTCGGTCACGTGCGATGCTGCCTGCACGCGGCGAACCAGGCGGCGCATCGCCAGGATCCGCTCGCTGTCCAGGACGGCCTGGGCGGAGGGCACGTCGCCGCCGGTGGTGCGGTCGAGAATCGTCGTCAACTCGGCCACGTCCGGCGTGCGAACGGAGAGCTTGAGCATGAAACGGTCCAGTTGCGCCTCGGGCAGCGGGTAGGTGCCCTCCATCTCCAGGGGGTTCTGCGTGGCCAACACGAGGAACGGCTCGGGCAGCGGATGCGTCGTACGGGCGACCGAAACGGTCCGCTCCTGCATCGCCTCCAGGACGGCCGACTGCGTCTTGGGCGTGGCGCGGTTGATCTCGTCGGCCAATACCAGGTGAGCGAAGATCGGGCCCGGCTCGAAGCGGAACGCCCGTTGCCCGTCGGCATCGACAACGACGTTGGTGCCCGTGATGTCGGCGGGCATGAGGTCGGGCGTGAACTGGATCCGCGAGAAGCTCAGATCCAGTGCGTCGCCAAGCGTCCGGACCAGCAGCGTCTTGCCCAGTCCGGGCACGCCTTCCAGCAGCGCATGGCCGCCGGCGAGCAGGCACGTCAACACCTCGTCGATCACCTCGTGATGCCCCACAATCACGCGGGAGATCTGCTCGGTAAGCCGATCGCAGTCGGCGGCGAACTCATCGACGGTACGCTGGAAGTCCTGGGTCGTTTCGCTCATGACGGTTACATAGTGTACCGCAGGAGCTCCGAGTGCAACAGGATGGTTTACAGCTCGATACCGAAGAACCGCACGGCGTTGGCGGTGGTCTGCTCTGCGAGATGGTCTTCGGACACTCCGCGGACGCCGGCGAGGCAGCGGGCGACGTGTACGACGTTGGCCGGCTCGTTGGTCTTCATCTTGCGGACCGGCTCGGGAGAGAGGAACGGCGCGTCGGTCTCCACCATCAGTCGATCTTCCGGCACGAGGGCAGCCGCCCGGCGGAGGTCATCGGTCTTCTTGAACGTCACGATGCCCGAGAAGCTCACCATCGCCCCGGTCTCCAGCATCCGCCGGACACCCTCGACGTCGGCCGTCACGGAATGGAAGGCCGCCCGCGTCGCGTCGAACCCGCTTTCGGCGAGAATCGCCAGCGTATCGTCCAAAGCTTCGCGCGTGTGGATAACGATCTTCTTCGCCCGCCGGTGGGCCAATTCGAGCTGGGCGGCGAAAACCCGCTGCTGATCCTCGCGCGGAGAGAAGTCATAGTGGTAGTCCAGCCCGATCTCGCCCAGGGCGACGTTCCGGTCTTTGTCCACCAGGTCGCCGATCTGTCGCAGTGTCTCGTCGCTGACGGTCTTGGCGTCGTGGGGATGCACGCCGGCCAGGCAGGTCACCTGCGGGTATTCCCGTGCGATGCCCAGTGCAGCCTTGGACTCTGCGAGGTCGGACGCGGCGCAGATCATCGCGACGACGCCGGCCTCCAGGGCGCGATGGATGGCAGCGGCTGCGTCCTGCCGCAATCGGCCATGACAGAGATGGCAGTGGGTGTCGATGAGTTTCATGGGTTACCGGAAGGCGTCGGGATAGTGGACGATGCTCGGCTCGCCGCCCGGCGGCAGGACCACCGAGACGATGTCGAACCGTGTGGGATGATCCTGCGCGGCGGGTCGTGCGGCGAGATAGTGGTTGGCGGCCTTGTGCAGCCGCCTCCGCTTGCCGGAGTCGACAGCGGAGGCGGGGTCGGTGTATCGATCGGTGCGTCGGGTCTTGACTTCCACAAAACAGATGGCCGATTCGCCGAGCTCATCCTTCGTGGACGGGTCCAGGGCGATCAGGTCCAGCTCGCCGCCGGGGCAACGGTAATTGCGTGCGAGAATCTTCAGCCCGTTGCGTTTGAGATGACGCCGTGCGAGTTTCTCACCGCGCGGACCCAGCCGCTGCTCGGGGCGGGTCTCCGGGCCGATCTTCGAGAACGGCCACACGGAGACACTACTCCTGCTCGGCGGCTTCGGTCTGCGGCTCGAGGGGCTCGGTCTTCTTGCCCTGCGCGCCGGCGGCGGCCTCGGCGGCGAGGCGTTCCTTCTTGGTCATCACGCGCTTGTCCTTCACGCGGGTGGCCTTGCCGACACGCTTGCGGAGATAGTTGAGCTTGGCCCGACGGACGGCACCGCGACGGACGATTTCCACATCGGCAACCCGCGGGTTGTGCAGCGGGAAGGTTCGCTCGACGCCCTGGCCGGCGACGATGCGCCGCACGCGGAACGTCTCGGAGATCCCGCCACCCTTGCGGGCGATCACCGTGCCGGTGAACGCCTGGATGCGCTCCTTCTCGCCCTCGACGATGCGGTACTGCACACTCACCGTATCGCCGATACCGAACTCAGGGATGTCCGTCTTGAGGCTGCCCTGTACCGCCTTGTTCAACAGTTCCTGACTCACCGTAGATCTCTCCCGTTCAAACCGCCGGGTCCGGGCCCGGCCCTGTCATGAATCGTGCTTATTCTTGTACGCGTCCCACAGGTCGGGGCGACGCTCGCGCGTGCGCTGCTCGGCCTGCTCTTTCCGCCACCGGGCGATACGCCCGTGGTCGCCGGAAAGCAGAACGTCCGGGACGCCCATCCCGCGATACTCCCGCGGACGGGTGTATTGCGGATATTCCAGCAACCCGTCGGAGAAGCTCTCTTCCTCGACGGACTCGTCTTTGCCCAGTGCGCCGCTCTGCAGCCGAACGACCGCGTCGCTCAGCGCCATCGCGGCGACTTCCCCGCCGGAGAGCACGAAGTCACCCAGCGAGATTTCCACATCCGCCAGCGACCGGCGAACGCGTTCGTCGAATCCTTCATAGTGGCCGGCGATGAGAATCAGCCTCGGCTGTGCGGCCAATTCGGCGACCCGCTTCTGCGTCAGCCGCTGGCCCTGGGGGCTCAGCAGCACGACGGTTCCGGGCGGGTCGGGCTGGTGGCGGCGCACCGCGTCGACAGCGTCGAAGATGGGCTCGCATTTGAGCACCATCCCAACCCCGCCGCCGTAGGGCGTATCGTCCACCGTGCCGTAACGATCGCGGGCGAAGGCGCGAATGTCGGTCCGGTGGATCTCCACCAGTCCGCGGTCCACGGCCCGGCCGACGATACTCGTGCGGCAGAACGCCTCGAACAGATCCGGAAACAGCGTCAGGATGTCGATGCGCATCGCCATTGTCGTCGGGCATGCCCGCCGCCGGCGGACGTCGCTACGCCTCTGTCGTCTCAGCGGGTCCCGTCGGAGCGGTCTCGGCCGATTCCTCGCCGCCTTCGCCCGTGATGCCCGCCTTCTTGAGAAGGTTCCGGACCGTCTCACTGGGCTGGGCGCCCACGCTGAGCCAGTACCGGATCCGCTCGGCGTTGAGGTCCATGCGCTTCTCGGGGTCCGTCTCGACCGGATCGTACCAACCAAGCTCCTCGATCACGCGTCCGTCGCGCGGGGAACGCTGGTCCATCACGTTCAGCCGAAAGAACGCCCGGTGACGCCTTCCAAACCGTTTCAGCCTCATTCGAACAGCCACTTGGTTCTCCCAAATCCTGCCCGGACGCCCAAGGGCGACGCGAGCGCATACCATGCTTCTGTCTCTACGCGAGAATCCGGTATTCTACCAACCTTGCCCGCCCATGCAACCCCTTTCCGGCCGGGAATCGCCATTTCCACGCCCGAGCTGCCACCGGACCGGACAACCTCCTCGCGATCCTTCACGCAGCCGGCTGGGTTCCATACAGTATACTGCCCGAAGTTGTCGCAGCGTACTCGGATCTGTCAGGAAGGGAGCACCGCATGCATTGCATGACACGATGGGCTGTCGGGGTCGGGCTGATCCTGACCGCCGCCGCCTTTGCCTCCGCCCAGAACACCGCCCGGGGCTGGTACGACGTGGACCTGCGGCTGGAGGGTGCCCTGTGGGTGCCCGGAGACGGCGAAGTCTCGCTGAAAAATCAGCCCGCCGACCTGCTGCTGCACCTGGGCGTGCGCGATGGAACCTGGCGGGACTACGTCATTGGTTGGTCCGGCGAGCACCGAAACGACGACGGCCTGGTCACCCCCAGCGAACGCCAGCACAACCAGATGGACCACGAAGGCGACCTCAAAGCCACCTCCGACGCCAACGGGACGGTTGTGCTGACGACTCATATGACGATCCATGACGATCCGTGGGTCCGTGGCGGCAAGGCGACCTACCGCATCCGGATCAGCCAGGACGGCAACAGCTTCTCGGGAACCTTCAACGGTGTCTATCGCGGCAGGAAGGTCGACGGAAAGGTCACCGGCGAACGGATGGGCTATCTCTGGCCCGCGCCGGTGGAAGGCGTGAAACCCTCCAAGCCCAACGAGCACCCCCGGCTGCTGTTTCGCAGGAGCGACCTCCGGGCCCTCCGCGCCCGCATGAAAACGCCCCAGGGCAAGGCGATCCTGGCGCGATTGCGGAAGACGCTCGGCGGCGAGAACATGCCCACCCATTTCAGCAGGGCCAAGCGGGCCTACGGCGATGGCGGCGGTAATCTACCCATGGGGGCCTACACGTTGTGGCATGGAATGGGGTTCGGGTTCCTCTATCAGCTCACCGGCGAGCAGAAATACGCCGACCTGGCCAAGCGCTGCGTGGACAAGGCGTTGGACGGGACGCGCGACCGTGACCAGCGATACGCGTGGGTGCGTCCCGGCGGGAAGCTGCGGGCCGGCTCGAGCTACGCAGCCATCGCAATGGCCTACGACCTCTGCTACGACGCCTGGGACAAGGACTACCGCACGAAATTGGCCCGGAAGATCCAGGACAAGGTCTGGGTGCCCGGCGAGATCGACCGTCGGCGCAAGGCTTTGAAGGAACCGGTCGACGTCGGACTGGTCTTCAAAACCGGTGGCGGCCAACACAGCCCCTGGAGCAATCACTACGGCGCGTGGAACGGCGGGGGCGGCTCGGCGATCCTGGCGATTCTCGGTGACGACGGGACCGACGACGAGATCACCACCCGGGCTTATCGCGTCTTCCTGCGCCGGGCCAAGCGAGCCCTGCGCGTGGGGTACGGCGATGCCGCCTGGTTCTTCGAAGGTCATCACGGCGGGAGGCTCAGCAGCAACACCGGGCTGGTGACCTACATCAACCACCTGCGCACCAGCCAGGGGTTGGACCTCGTTGCCCAGCGGCCCGAAGCGCAATGGCTGGCGGGCAAGCACGTTTTCGAGATCGTCCGACAAGGCGGAAAACTGGCGATACCCGAGCAGGGCATTTACGCCAACGGGCGATTCGAGCGGGGCGGGATGAGCACCGGCGGGGACTTCGCCCGGGGGTTCGGCGTGGCGCCCGGGTGGCAGAAACCCGCAATCCTGTGGTTCTTCAACCACGTCATCGAGCCCGGCGACAGCAAGACCTACGACGCCATCCGCTACCCGCACCACGCGGTCTTCGCGTATCTCTATTGGCCGACGGACGTCAAAGAGAAGAACCCCGCGAAGGTCATGGGCAAATGGCTTCGCGATCGCAAGGCCCAATACACCGTCTTCCGCAGCGGCTGGTCGAAGAGCGACGACGATGTCATCGCGGCCGTCGAGCGGGGCACGGCGCGGATCGTGGGCATGGGGCTCAAGAAGTCGGTCGGGGTGGCCGGCGGACGCGCGAAGAGTTTCCGTAAGATCGGGCCCGACACCTGCGCGGTCGACTACGGAAAGGACACTCTCGTGGCCGACATGGACGGCCCGGGCGGCTCGCCGATGACCCTCGTGAGCATTCGGGGCGTCCAATCCGGCAAGGTGACGGTCAAGGCGGATCGCAAACTCAGCGCAGCCGAGAAGGCCTTCATCGAGAAACTCCGCCAGTCGGCCCGGCGCCGTCGCGAAAACAAGCGAAACAACCCCCCTGCCGACCCGAAACCGCTGAAGAAGGGACAGGCCGGCGTGGTCGAGCGGGTGCGATACCTCGGCAGCGCGAAGTGCGAGATCGTCACCGTCGGCCGAGGACCGGCACCGGAGGCCGTTGTGGAAGGCAAGGAAGACGACCAGTGCCTGCGAATCGGCAGACTCATCATCTCTATAAAGGATGAAACGGTCGTCGTCACAATCGACAAAGTCGACAAAGCCCTGCCAGACGAAACCGGCCGAGCAGACTGACGGACGACCTGTTCCATCGACCTGCACAGGCACCTCGGGTACAGCGAGGCAGCCTGTGGGAAATTCACCGATGAGACGTGAATCCAGCCTCTGACCGGGGATACGCGCTGTCTCGCGAAGCCTTGTCGGTGTTAAAATAGGCAAAGTTTAGTAGTGGTCATGTTTTTTTCGGGAGGTTTGAGGGGGGTTTATCACTTTTTCCCCGCAGACCTGAGTAGGGGGAAACACCCAAATAGGCGGCTTTTCCTGGGGTTTTTCCTGTTTGGAGCATCTTGGGGACCCCTCTGGCGGCAACGACGAGATATGGTGGGTCGATCCGCCCGTCTTTACACAAACCACAGAAACCCGAGATCGCCGCCATCTTACCCATCTTAACATTCGTCCAAATCAGTGGCCCAAGACCAGAATACTCAGACACGCTGCCCACGCTTTTGAGTGAAGCGCCTCGTTGAATGTATTCGGGCCTCAGGGCGATACTGAGAGCGTCAAGTCAGTACGATTGGCGAGCAGGCAAGTCTCCGACACTTCTGTAACAGGAAAAGAGGACGGTCCCATGAGTGCTGAACCAGCCAAAGCCTCAGCCGTGCAGCTGATTGACAATCATCTCCCCATCGCCCGCCAGATCGCCGCCCGTCTGAAAAGACGGTACACCTGGGTGAACATGGAAGACCTCTACAGCTATTCGCTGTTGGGGTTGACGATGGCCGCCAACGCCTACGACCCCACGCGCGGCGTGCCCTTCCCCAACTTCGCCTCGCAGAAGGCGATGTTCTGGGCCATCGACGAGATGCGCAAGGACAGCATCCTCAAGCGGCGTGGCGCGAAGAAGACCCCGCGGATGGTCTCGATGCACGACACCAATCCCGACACGGATCAGGGAACCTTCGAGATCGCCGACGAAGGCGCCGGCGAAGCCAAGGAAAAGCTCGAAGCCAAGGATCTCTGCTCGGCCCTGCTGGGGCAGCTCCGCATGCAGGACCGCGAGCTTCTGATCATGTATTACGGCCAGCAGTTGACCTTCAAGGAGATCGCGAAGGTCTTCTCCATCAGCGAATCGAGCGTCTGCCTGCGTCACAAGGCGCTGATCCAGAAGCTCCGCAAGATGGCCCACACGATGAATGCCGCCTAGGGGGTAAAACCGCGATTTTATCGCAGGTGACGCCCCCTCGCTCCGATAGGAATCCGGAGCTCGCAGACAGCACCCGATCGCCCTTTACCGGGGGATCTCTGCGCCCACAGCGGACACAACCGAACATGAAAACCGACCGACAGGCCGACAACATGACCCAGCTCACCCAGGACCGCAGCATCGAACTCGACCGCACCGCCGCCTCGCGCACCAGCGGATACGAGCAGTACTTCTGCGAGCATTGCCCGCCGAACCTGCCCATCGTCGGGCGCAGCGAGGGAATGACCGAGTGTCTCCGCACGATCAAGCTGGTCGCCCAGAGCAACTGCAACCCGGTGCTCATCCTCGGGGAGACGGGCACGGGCAAGGAACTCGCTGCCCAGGCGATCCACGAGTGGCGCCATCCCGGGGCGACGTTCGTGGCTGTCAACTGCGCCGCGCTGACCGCCGGCCTGCTGGAGAGTGAACTGTTCGGCCACGTGAAAGGCTCCTTCACCGGCGCCGACCGCGACAAGGTCGGCCTGTTCGAGCTTGCTTCCGACGGGACGATCTTCCTCGACGAGATCTCCGAGATGCCCCTCGAACTCCAGGCCAAGCTCCTCCGCGTTCTGCAGGAGCGAATCTTCCGTCGCGTCGGTGGGACCAAGGACCTCCACTGCAACGCCACCATTGTCGCCTCCAGCAACCGCGACCTGGCGGCCGAGGCGAAAGAAGGCACGTTCCGCAAGGACCTCTTCTACCGCCTGGCCGTGTTTCCCGTGAAGATCCCCTCGCTGAACTCCCAGCGACGCCGCGCGGACATCCCGCTGCTGGCGAAGTATTTCGTCGAGACGTCCAACATCACCTCGCGCGACGACCTGATGGGACTGAGCGAGTCGGCCCTCGATGAACTCACCCAGCACCATTGGCCCGGAAACGTCCGCGAGCTGCGCAACGTCGTGGAACGCGCGATGATCGTCGAACAGACCACCGAGGTCACCCCCGCCAGCCTTATCATCCATCACGAGGATGACGACGATCTCGTGGACGATCGCCCCCGTACCAGCCCCGAGGACTTCTCGCTGGAGACGGCCGAGCGCGAATTCATCATCCGCGCCCTCAAAGAGACCGGCTACCAGCGAACCCGCGCTGCGGACCTGCTGGGCATCTCCCGAGGCACGCTGCAGACCAAGCTCAAGCGCTACGAGATCGACGTGCCCGCCTCGCCCAACGCCCGCACAAGCCGAAAGTCGGCGTAGCACGGCAACACGCCACCGGCGGCGACTCCATCCCTCCATCCCCCCTGCTGCGCGCCCGGCCTGCACATTGCCTACACCAATCAACAAGCAACCCCCCCTGCCGGCTATCTTCCCCAGCTTAACACAGCCAGATTTCTCCCGCTTTTGCGGCCAATTCGCGCCTGGGGGATAATCCCTATGTCCGAATCAGAGTTTGGACCACACGCCGATCTCCACACAGTCGGCCAATCACAGGGTAATTCTCGCTGTATTCTCAAGCGCCTGCTCCTCGACGCATCCGCATGTGCTCATCCAAGATGGATCCGAACCGCCCGCCCCTCCCGCCGGGTCGGGCGGTTCCCCCCATCGGATTGAGGCGCAACCCTTGCAGCCGCACCCCTCAGGTTCTCCGATTGATCGTGTAGAGTGGTTGTGTGGCGCCGGCACGGGAGCCGGCCCCACCATTTCGACCACGAGAGGCATCATGCAGACCGGAAGCGACAAACGACAATTGCTCGACGGCCATCGTCCCTTGGCCCGCAAGATCGCACGCAAGTTGCACCGGCGATACCACTGGCTGGTTGCCGACGAGGTCCACAGCTACGCGTGGATGGGCCTGGCCAAGGCGGCTGAGGCGTACGAGTCGGACCGCGGCGTGCCGTTCGCGAACTTTGCGATGGTCAAGGGTGCCTACTACGCCATCGACGAGATGCGCCGCGACGGGCTGCTCAAACGCAAACGCGATGCGGGAACGGCCCCGGCCCATACGCCCATCGAGACGGACCTGCCCGACCCCCAGGCGCCGCGCGACCGGCGACGCATGGAAAACAGGGACGTCTGGACGGCCTTGATGATGCACCTGCCCGAGCCGGACCGCTGCCTGCTGACGTTGTACTACCACAACGGCCTGACATTCCGGGAGATCGCCGAGATCCTGGGCATCAGCGAATCGGCGGCCTGCATCCGGCATGGGAAGATCCTGCGTCGGCTGAGGAAGATTGCAGATCAACAGTACGTGGCGTAATCCGCCGCGAGAGAGGCCGTACCATGGAATCCAGAAAAGAATATCCCACATTGCGAGGCAAGCGAATCCTGATCGTGGACGACTCCGAGCAGATCCGCTTCCTGCTGCAGGAAGTCTTCGAGATGGAAGGGGCCTCGGTAACGACGGCTTCGGGCGGGCAGGAAGCGATGGACCTCGCCCGGTTCAACGACTTCGACCTGATCCTGCTGGACCTCATCATGCCCCGCCCCAACGGGATGGACGTGCTGGAGTTCTTGCACAGCGCCAAACCCGAGTTGCTGGAATGCACCCTGCTGCTGACCGGTGACCGCTACGACACCTCTCACGCCGGGCTCGACGCGGACCTGGACATCCCGGCCGTCTACAAGCCCTTCGAGATTTCGCACCTGCGCGACGAGGCCTGCCGCCTGCTGAAATCCGCCTCCGCCGGCGCCGCCTGAGGTCACAGGGCGGGCTTTCCCCGCCAAACGCCGCATGCCGTCTTTCGTTTTGGCAACACAGAGGGTACGCTTCGATGTTCGAGCGTCCCTTCCATCCAGAACGAAAGGCCCCCACCGTGGCGAGACAGGACCACCTGAAACAGGCGTTGGAAGCAGCAACCAGCCCCGTGGAGCGAACGCGCATTCTTCAGCAGGCCATCGACGCCGCCGGCGAGCAAGGCGGCGGATTGGTCGAGCTTCCCGCCGGGGAGTGGGTGATCGTGACGATCTTCCTCCGCTCGGGCGTCCGCCTGCATCTCCAGCGAGGCTGCGTGCTGAAAGCACACGAGAACCTCGACGATTACCCCACCGCTCCCCGCGGACACAACAAAGACCGCCAGCCGTACCATCTCATCATGGCCGACGGGTGCGAGCATGTGACCGTCGAAGGCGACGGCGTGATCGACGGCAACGGAAAGGCGTTCTGGGAACCTCCCATCCGCGACCTCCGCTCGGCCGGTGAGGACGTAACCGACGATATCGCCCGCGCGCCGGAGCGTTGGCCTATCGACGGGCCGTTCTGGCGCGCCTGGGGGCCTCGCATTACCCCGCTGATCGAGCTGCGCCACTGCCGCCACGTCGTACTGCGCGATTTCACCATCGTCAACTCGCCCGGGTGGACGGTGCATCCGTTCTGCTGCCGCTACGTGCGAATCGAGGGGCTCACGCTGGACAGTCACATGTACGGACCCAACACCGACGGGTTGGACATCAACGGCTGCCAGGACGTGTTCGTCAGCAACTGCCGCATCGCCGGGTGCGACGACGCGATCATCCTCAAGGCCACCGAAGACGCCCAGCCCTGCGAGCGGATCGTGGTGACCAACTGCGTGCTGCGCACCAACTGCGCTGCCCTTGGGCTCGGGGCGGAGGTGGCAGCCGGCATTCGCGACGTGACCATGAGCAACTGCGTGGTCGAGCAGGCCCTGCGGATGATCCAGATCGAGATGTGGGAGCCCGGGCTGGTCGAGAACGTCACCATCACGAACATCTCCGGGGCGACGATGACCGACGAGGCACCGGTCGAGAAGGTTGTCTACCTGGACATTCAGCAGCACGGCCGACCCGAACCCACACTGGGGCACATGCGGAACATCGTCATCAGCAACATCACCGCCACCACCCGAGGCCGATGCGTGCTCACCGCCCAGGACGGCTCGTACATCGACGACGTCACGCTGCGGGACATCCAGTTGATCTACCCGGAAATCGAGGACAACCCCGTCGTGGTCCCCAAGTGCAAGAGCAACCAGAACTCCAACTACTCCCCCCACAGCCGAACCGTCAACAGCGTGCTGGTGGCCGACAACGTCCGCGGGCTCGTGGTGGACAACCTCTCAGCCCGCATGCCCGCCGCCAATGGCTCGGACGTGCCCGCCATGCACGGGGTATGGCTGCGGAATGTCTCCGACGCCCACATCGACAGCCCGCGCCTGCGATCCAACGACGAGAACACCGAGACCTTCGCACTCAACGGCTGCGACGCGACGGTGCGGTAAGGCCCCGCCCGGATGCACCGGATCACGCCTTTCTGTTCGCCCACGAGGGAGGCGCTGATACCCACTGCCACTCCGACTCCGACAGCGGTCAGCCGTCCTCGGCCGTCTCGTCCAGTTCCGGAAGCTCGCCTGCCTCTTCCAGCGACGCGCCATCCTCGCTGCGCGTGAGCAGTTGAATCTTGTGCTCGGCCGTGTCGAGAATGCGGCGGCATTGTTTCACGAGTTGGGTCCCTTCCTCGTACTTCTCGATCGACTCCTCCAGCGGGACCTCGCCGGACTCGATCTGCTCGACGATTTCCTCGAGCCGCTCCAAGGCCTGCTCGAAGGTCTGGGACTTCTCGGCGTGGTCGCTCTGGTCGGTCGCGATGGGTTTCTTCTCAGCCATGGTGGGTGTCCTTTGGTCTGTCAGTCCGTCGGCGGGTCGAACAGTGTCGGCCCCGACGGTGGAGAGTTCCTGCGGCGTCGTTTCCTGGGCTTGGGGGGCGGGGCGTCGGTGCGGTCTGTCCGCGAGCGCAGTCGGCCGTCGGCGAATTCGGTCTCGATCTCGCCGGCCCGGCGGGCATCGTCGGCCGACCGGAGGATCGCCCCGTCGGCGTCGCGCGTTACGGTAAATCCGCGTTGCAGAACGCTTCGATAGCTCAGTGCCTCCAACTGTCGGGCGGCTGAGCGAACGCGCTGGCGGGCGAGTGTCACCGCGTGGGCCGGGCTGGCGGCGATGAGTTTCTGTTGCAGCCGCGCGAGGCGATCGCTGTGGCGTTTTGCCCGCCTGCCGAGTTGCCAGCGGAGCATCTCCGCCAAACGGTCCAGGCGCGAGCGCCGCTGCTCGATGAGTCGCATCGGGTGCAGGGCGGCGAGGCGGTCGGCCAGTGGTGAAAGCTGCCGGGCCCGCAGCGAGAGCGTCGCGCGCAGCGCACCGCCCAGGGCGGCGGCCAACTCGTCGGTATGCCGGCGGGCCGATCGCAGACGCGAAAGCGGGTCGCGCAACACGCCCGACCGCTGCAGCGCGAGCAGGTCTCGCTCTGCCGATGCGAGCCGTGCCTGCACGTATCGTCGCAGGCGGGCCTGAAGAGCGGTGATGTGTTCTATCAGCTCGGTCCGGTCGGGGACGGCCAACTCCGCTGCCGCTGTGGGGGTGGCCGCCCGACGGTCGGCAACGAGGTCGGTGATGGTGACGTCCACCTCGTGACCAACGCCGGAAATGATCGGCGTGCGGGCCTCGGCGATCGCGCGGGCGACCGGTTCCTCGTTGAACGCCCAGAGGTCCTCGATGCTGCCCCCGCCCCGGCCGACGATGATGGTGTCGATGCGGTACCGCGGTGCGGCGGCGTCCAGCAGGCGAATGGCCTCGGCGATCTCGCCGGCGGCCTGGTCTCCCTGAACGCGCACCGGAACGAGGTACACCGCCAGCCCGCCCCAGCGACGGTGCAGCGTGCGGCGGATGTCCCGGACGGCCGCCCCGGTGGGGCTGGTGATCACGCCCACTGCCCGGGGGAAGCGCGGAACGGGCTTGCGACGCTCGGGCTCGAAGAGGCCCTCGCCTGAGAGCTTCTCGCGGAGCTGACGGAAGGCCAACTCCAGCGCCCCTTCGCCGCGCGGCGTGAGCTTCTCGGCGTAAAGCTGGATGGCTGAGCGGACCTCGTAGAAATCCACCTTGCCCTCGGCGACCACTTCCAGCCCGTCGGACGGGTCGAACTTCAGACGTTTCGCCGTCGACCGCCACATCACGCACGGGACGGACGCATCGGCGTCCTTGAGGCTGAAGTAGAGGTGGCCGCTGGAGGCACGGGTGAAATTGCTGATCTCCCCGACGACGGTCACCTTCTCGGGGAACGCGCCGCGGATCGCGCGGGAGACGCGTGAGACCAGTTGGGAGACGCTCCATTCGGAGGCGTCCGGGGCGGGCGGGGGCGTCTTGCCGCCGTTGCCGTCCGAGGCGGCAGCGCTGCCGACGACGTCGGCTTCGCTGCGCGGGCCCTTGGCGGCGGAGGGGTCGAAGAAATTGCTCCAGTCTTTTGGCATCGGGCGCATTGTACCGCCCGGCGAGCTCGGACGCCAACCGACCCGCGAAGCCACGACGGAACGACATCTGTAAACGGCTCTGCGCGTTCTTTTCCGTAGCATGGGCTTCCAGCCCATGAATACACGGCCTGGAAGGCCGTGCTACGGGAGGCGATCTATCCCCTACCTGACGGTGGGGGCTTCCTCGGAGGTCTCTTTTCGTGGCATCGGCCGTAGGGC
>JBKHCL010000012.1:0-46610 GCA_046541875.1 Phycisphaerae bacterium
CCGACTACAAGCGACAGACTACAAGCGGCCGCTTGCAGATTCGCCCACTTCGCGATAGCATCCCTTCTCCGCGATCAACACCGCAACACCGTACATAAGGAAGAGCCCGATGACTGAGAACCCCGTCGCCTGGACCGAAATCAAACCCGCCGAGGACTGCCGATACGACGGCGTGTCCATGGGCGAAGTCATGCTCCGTTTCGATCCCTACGACGTGCCCATGGCCCGTGCCTCGCAGCTGCGGGTGTTTCAGGGAGGCGGCGAGACGAACGTCTCCTGCGGGATGGCGTACACGTTCGGCCTGCGGACGGCTGTCCTGACAGGTCTGGTGGACGACCACATCGGGCGGAACATCGAGAACCAGCTCCGCGCCGCCGGGGTGGATACATCCCGCATCGTCTGGTTCAACACCGACTCGGACGGGTCGCGACTGTCCACCGACAAGAAGGGCACGCTCATGAACGGGGTGAACTTCACTTTCGTGGGCAAGGGCGTTTTGCCCAGCGACACGCTGTACTACCGGGCGCACTCGGCCGTCCGTGAGCTGGCGACCGGCGACATTGACTTCGACGAACTGTTCGGCCAGGCCGGCGTGCGGGTGTTCAACACCGGAGGGATCTTCACGCTGATCTCGCCGACCTCCAGCGACGTCGCCCTCCAGGCCGTCCAGACCGCCAACGCCAACGGAACGTTCGTGGCCGCCGACCTGAACTATCGCAGCAAGGTCGAGCCGGACAAGTCCCGCGCGCGGGAGATCAACCAGCGCATCGCCCCACATCTGGGGTTCCTGGTGGGCAACGACTCGGACCTCGCCGACGCGTTGGGATACGAGACCACCGTGGAGAGGGGCGCCACCTTCCAGCAGTGGTTGGAGGCCTACAAGAAGACGGTCCTTGCGGTGGCGGAGGACTTCCCCAACCTCAGCCTGATCGGGACGCAGTGGCGCGGCGCGATCAACGCCGACCTCATCGGCTGGGGCGGCGTGCTGTACGACACGCGAGAAGAGAGCTTCCACGTGGCGACGCTGCGGACCGACGTACCCATCCGGGACCGCACCGGCGGCGGCGACAGCTTTGCCTCCGGTGTGCTCAGCGCCCTGCTGAAGGGCAAGGACCTGGACACGGCCGTCAACTGGGGCGCTGCTCACGGAATCCTCGTGCAGGAGACTCCGGGCGATATCACGATGGTCAAGCAGGCCAACGTGGAAGCCGAGGTCAAGCGGGCCTCCTCCGGCGGCGGCGTGAAAGCGACCCGGTAGCCCCATGAGCGATACCCGCCCGCCCATCGCAATTCTCGGACCGGGGACGGTGGGTGGTGCGCTGGCCAGGTCGCTGCACCAAGCCAACTGGCCGATCGCCATCGGAGGGCGGGACGTGTCCAGGGCGAAGCTTCTGGGCGAGCAGGTGGGCGCATCCGCGGGCGACCTCGTCACGACGGCCAAGGGCGCAGCCGTCTGCATTCTGACGGTGAAGGACGACGCGATCGCGCCGGTGTGCGAAACGCTGGGTCAGGCGGGCTGCTGGCGCGAAGGGGATATCGTGCTGCACTGCAGCGGCGCGATGGACAGCGGCGCGTTGCAGGCGGCCCGGCAGGCGGGCGCGAGCTGCGCGTCGTGGCATCCGTTGCAGACATTCCCCTCCGGCGAGGCCGTCGCGTCGCTGGCGGAGGTCCCGTTCTTTGCCGAGGGCGACCGGGCAGCGCTGACACTGGCCAAGACACTCTCGGCTGCGGTGGGCGGGGAGTTTTACGAGATCGCCCCGGGCGGCAAGGCGCTGTACCACGCAGCGGCCGTCATGGCGTGCAACTATGTCTCGACGATGCTGGACTCGGCCGAGATGCTGATGGACCAGGCCGGCGTGGACGCCGACACAGCCCGCGCGGCGATGGGGCCACTCGTTCGGCAGACGGTGGAAAACGCCCTGCTTCGCGGACCGGCCGACACACTCACCGGACCGATCGCCCGGGGCGACGCCGACACCGTGAGGAGGCACCTCGCGGCGATGCGACAGGCCGGGTTGGGCGAGCTGGCGTCGCTTTACCGCGCCGTCGCCCGACAGACCGCCGAGATCGCCCGCCGCCGGGGCAGCGAGGTTTGCGGCGTGCTGGACGCACTGAACGAACCAACCAACGACAGCACCGAACGGGAGAACGGTGAATGACCGCGACGATCATCAAAGGCAAACCCATCGCCGAAGACATCCGCGAGCAGGTCAAACAGGAGGTCGAGCAGCTCACCCGTGCCGGTCGGCCGTTGAAACTGGTGGCGATCCAGGTGGGCGAGAACCCCGCCAGTGCGATTTACACCCGCATGCAGCGGCGGAACACCGAAAGTTGCGGCATTCACTACGAGCTGCTGACGCTGCCGACGGAGATCACCGAGGACGACCTGATCAACGAGGTGCAGAAGCTCAACGTCGACCGGGACGTGACGGGCATGGTGCTGCAGTTGCCCGTTCCCCCGCAGATCGACGCCCGTCGCGTGGTGGCGACGATGGACCCCTTCAAGGACGTCGAGGCTGTGCATCCCGAGAACATGGGTCGGCTGATGTATGGCCGTCATCACGTGGCGCCGTGCACGCCGCTGGCGGTGATGGAACTGCTGCGGCGGAACCGTCCTAAGATGGTCGGGCTGGAGGTGGTCATCGTCGGCCACAGCGATATCGTGGGCAAGCCGCTGGCGTCGATGCTGCTGACCAGCCGGGACGAGTCGCCGACGGTATCGATCTGCCATGTGGCCACGCGCGACCTGCGGGTGCACACCCAGCGTGCGGACATTCTGATCGTCGCTGCCGGCGTGGCCCAGGCGCGATGGCTGGCGCATTCACGTCGCAGCGCCGACACGGCGACCGGCGCCCCGGACCTCTCGCCGCTGATTACCGCGGACATGATTCAGCCCGGAGCGACGGTGATCGACGTGGCGATCAACCGCATTCCCGCGGGTTTCGACGACGCCGGCCAACCGCTTCGCGACGAGGACGGCAAGGTGAAGATGACCACCACAGGCGACGTGGATTACGACGGAGCGATCGAGGTGGCCGGTGCGATCACGCCGGTGCCGGGTGGCGTGGGACCGCTGACGGTGGCGATGCTGCTGAAGAACATCGCCGCCTGCGCCCCACAGGGCGAGTAGCCCTGTCGCTGCTGCCGCCGGCGTCCGGGCAGGGGGGTGCTCAGATCGCTCGGAAACCCGCGCGTGGATCAGATGCGGCAGGCGGGTTCGTCGGCGATTTTCTTGAGCAATCCCTCGGCTGCGGCAAGCGACTCTTCTTCGCCGTCCACGCCGATCCAGACGCAGCCTTCGGCACCATACACGCCGCCGCCGGCCAATAGAATCGCATCGCACCGGGTGAGAACTTCAAGGGCGTCGATCTCGGTGAAGGTGTCCCCGGGCAGTTGCATCATCCGCGGGCCCTGGGCGTTGGGACCATTGACCAGCGCGACGAGGTCGGAGATTTCCTGGGTGACGCGCTTTTCGAGCCCGACGGGCACGATCAGTCGAACGCGCCGCCCGACGATCGCCTGAATGGCCGCCCCGATCGTGCCGGCCTGGGGATGGCCGATGTAAACGGCGGCGTCCGAGCGGGCGACGTTCACGGCGTTGGCGCCCTTGACCACCACGTCGCCCTCATCGAGGTCGTCCACCACGTCGAAGATGGTCTTGCCCTTCAGCCATTCGCCCTTGCGGATGATGACATCGCCGGGGAACTCGGTGACCGCGCCGGGGTCCTTGCAGTGGGTGGGCACGACCAGGCCTCGCCGGAAGCCGGTCATGTCGAAGTCTTCCTCGATTCCCAGCTCGGCCAGGACCTCTTGGGCGACGTAGGCGTTGGTGGTTCCGGCGATGATGGCCAGGGTGTGCTCACTGGCGGCATCGAGCAGGTCCAGGCTCTGACTCAGGGCTCGGCCGATCAGGCGTTTGCCCATGGCGGGCGTGACGATGAATTGCTTCATGGTGATCCTCGTTTCGGATTCAGTTCAGAAGGGTTGTGGGCCTGTTGGCTTCAAGAAAGCATACACGTCGCCGGGCGGATGTCCAGCCGCGTGGAGACGCCCACCGACCCGGCCGCCGAGCGGTGTTACACTTCCGGGGGCGGAACGGGCAGATCGCGTTGAATCCAGCGTGCCCAGTTGCGGGCCGACCGCCAGACCGGGTCGCCCGTCCAGGTAGTTTCGCTTCCGAGGCAGACCTTGCAAGGCCGCGCTATGGCCAGACCGCCGGCCTCGACGCTGACCAATGCCTGGCGGAGCGTCATGAACTTTCGCCAGGCGTCCGAGCGGGACCTGGCATAGATGCGGCAGGAACGATGATGCACCGTCGTGAGCCCCTGACCGACGACGAACTCATCGGCACCGACCTTTCTGGCGGCGGGCAGCCTCACCCCGCAGACCGGGCAGACATCGCCCAGCGAGACGAACGTACGGTCGCAGGACGGGCAGATTTCCCGCTGGCGGGTGAGCGTCCACCACAGCTTGCCGACTCCCAGCGCAGCCAGCCCGACCAGCGCGACGGCCTGGTAGAGGACCATCTGCCATGCCGCCCAGGCGTCGCTGTAGGCCCAGGACACACTGATGGCTGCGGCGACCACACCGGCGACGATCCACATGGCCGCCACGCTGCCCGAGCGGGCCGACTCGCGCGAGCGGGCCGGTTGGGCGAACAGAAGCAGCAGGAAGACACCGGCCGTGGCGAGCACCGCCCCTCCGAAGAACCGCACCGCGGCCCGGAGGAAATCGTTCACCCACGCGGAGGACCGACCCGGCTGGGCCCAGTCGCCCCACGAACGCGGCGGCGTGGAATAGGCCGTGATCTGCTGTTGCTGCTCGGGCGTGGGAGGAGTCTGCTCGAAACGCTCCTGCACCCACTGATCGAGGGTCGCCCGCGCGCGAACTTCGGCCTGGCGGGACTGCTCGTTGCCCCGCGCCAGCAGGTGCGGCACGCTGGCCAGCAGGACAGCCAGCACGAAGAGATAGGTCACCAGCGGGACGGCGGCGTCGATCAGGCGGAGCAGTCGAAAGCGTTCCATATCGGCCACCGTGAGTCGCATCTTCTCCAGGACGCGCCGCCAGGCGGTGGCGAATCGCTGGACCAGCAGCACGACCGGGACCGCGGCGATCATCGGGACAAACCAGAACCGCGCCAGCCATTGCCCCCCCATGCGGCGGTCGTACGAGAAGAGCATCAGAAACAGCGTGAACGTGCCGATCGAGGCGAAGAGCAACATCGCGAAGCGGCGCGTTTCAGAGGTACGGAAGCGGTACTCGACCGATTCGATCACGAACCCCACCGCCAGGTGGCGCGGCAGGTGCAGGACGCGTCCGCGAAGCCAGTGCGTCAGGTCGTCGCGAAGCATCGAGACGATCACGAACGGGATGGCCGCAATCAGGGCCGGTCCGAGGTAGGAAATGGCTTTCCACTTGACCGCGGTGAGGCGCCACTCGCCGATGGCCCGGCGCACCTGGGCATCCCACTGGGGCAGGTCGGGGAAGCGCCCCGCGGTCCGGGCCATCACGCCCGGGAAAACGACGAAGTACTGGTGGAGGCAGACCAAGGCCGTCAGCGCGAAGATCGCCGCGAGAAACACGCCCAGCCCGCAGAAGGTGGTGCGCAGGTTGAATCGGCCGGCCTCTTTACGCAGAGAATCCCGCGCGGCGGTGAGCCAATCCAGATTTCGTTCGCGCTGCTCATCCATGGAAGTACCGCAGCCGAGATCTTGACGGAAGCCCACCGGTCGCCGGGCCGGGGCGATTGCTCCTGCGCGACGTCCTTCGCTCAGGGTGACCGGAGAAACATCGCAGGCGGCTGGCCGATCGCGCGTCGCAATTCGTCAGGGGGCAGTCCATCGGGGACATGACGATCGCTCAGGCGTTCGGCTAGGAAGATGCGCCTTCCTGGGCGTTTTCCTCTTTCTCCAGACCTTCCTGGAGTTTGATTTTCATCATGCGCCCGACCTTGAACTTCACGGTCCGCTTTCGGGGCACGTGGACCCGTTCGAGGGTCTTGGGGTTCTGGGCGATGCGCGAGGCACGGTCCTTGGTCTCGAAGACACCGAAGTCCCTGAACTCCAACCGGTTGCCCCGCCCGAGTTCCTCGATGATTTCATCGAGAAACTGCTGAACCACCTTCTTGACTGTGACGCGTTTGGCGTCGGTCTGGTCGGCGATTCGGTCGACCAATTCCTTCTTTGTGACGGTATGCATGAACAAACCCTTTCTTCCGGTCCGCCCCGGATCACCTGGGCGTGTTTTGTTCGTTCTTTCCTCGGCACCGCATCCGACCCGAGGGTCACCAGGAGACTATCAGCTTATGATCCCGTTCTCGCAGTGCATTGACCGGGCGCTGCGTCCGCTGCGTCAAGCCGCGATACGCCGGGCAAAAGGCCGCGCTGTCCGTCGTTCTCCGCAAGAGCAACGCTGCCAACGCCTTACCCAGTATGTCATTGTACCCCCCTTAAAGAAGGGCACGCGATAAATCCTGCAAAAACCTGGAATTCACAAACGTGGTGGCCGAGACGTTCATCCCGGCGGGTGACCGGATTCTGCTCCACCCCGCCGAAGCGATCGACACCGACCGACGCCCGGACCCCCGAGGCCTGGCGCCCCGTCTCTGCCTTCATGTCGGATAGTAACTGCTGCTATCTTCAAGACAAAGCCGGATCTGAATTCATCATTCTTGCCTGCCGCAGGCCGCTCGTCAAGCACCTGTTCACAATTGTGCATGAAAAACACCCACCTGCGGGAACGCGCGAAACGAAGACCCGTAATGGCAGGCGGTAACGGACAACCGTCCTGGCAGAGCCAAAACACGCACGCAACGGCCCACAGGCAGCGGGAACGACGGCCCCGGGGCGTCGGCCCGAAGTTCAGCCTGGATCGAGTCTAGTCGTGGTACGGGCCTGCCGGGCGGAAGCGGAGCTTGCACGCCTGGGGAAACCGCCCGAGTTCCTCGAACAGCAGCAACTCGTTTTCTTCTTCCAGCCAGGGCTCGGGCAGATACCAGGCCTCCTGCGGGCCGATCGTCCAGAACCGTCCGAGATCGTGGCCGTTGAGATACAGTTGACCCTTCTTCACGCCGCCCAGTTCCAGGAACAGCGGCCGATCGGAGGGCGCGTACTTGAACCTGCACGAGAACCACGCGGGGCGGTCGGTCACGCCATCGGGGCGAGGTTCGTCGCCGCTGGGCAATTCCCAGGGCCGCCAGGACAACTCAGCGCCGCCGGAGATCGGCTCGTGGAGTTCATAGAGCTTGACGGCCTTGCTGAGTTCCTTGGAGTCGATCCGGTCCCAGATCAGCAGTTTCAGCGTGTTCTTGCCCTGCTTGAGTCCGCCGGCCAGCGAGACATCCGCCCAGTTGGTCTTCATCGCCGGATAGAAGCCCATCAGCCGATCGTTGCAGAACACGGCAATGTCGTTGGGCAGGTTGTCGAACGATAGGTGAACCGGACAGAGCTTCTTGAGGTTGATATCCAACTCGGCGGTGCTGAGGGGCAGCTGTTCGAGCTTCTCCAGCAGGTGCGACATCGTCCGCGGGACGATCCGCTTGGAGAACGTCTCCTGGGTGCCCATGCGAAACCGCTTGCGGGTGATCTCTTTGGCGTCCCAGATATGCCCGAAGAGCCCCTTCTGCTCGCCCACCTTCGGCCCGTAGCACATGCGCCCGAGGTTGTCGGCCAGCAGGACCAGGTCGTTTCGACCTTTCTTGAGCGAAACGGAGATCGGCTCGCGCGTGGCGTCCTCGCCGCGTCCCCAGGTGCCGACGAAGTGTCCGTTGAGGAACACTCCGGCCCGGTCCTCCAACTCCGGAAAGAGCAGCTTGCGCTTCTTCGCGCGGTCCTGCTCGAACTCCACGCGATACCAGCAGTAGCCGTAATGCACGCCGAGACGATCCACGTCCCTGGGGCGATCCATGCGGGTCCACTCATCCACGTCGCCGACCGGCTCGGGGCAGGCAGCCACTCGCGACCACTTCCCCAGCCGCGGCGCGGGCGGGCGCTTGGACTTCGCGGCGGCGTATTTCTTCTCCGACACATTGCCCGCCCAATCCAGCAGCGTGAATGTCTCGCCCCTGGTCGGCGGGACGATGTCCTCCATCGACTCGCCGATGAAGTCCGGCCCGATCACCAGCGCCTCGTCGGTGACCCAGAGACGCTGGGCTGACTCGGAGTCGATGGCGGCAATCACCAAGCCCTGATGCTCGACGATCTCGGGGACCTCGCCGGCGGGCACCGTCAGCGTCACGGGCTTGCCGTTGATGCTGCAGGTGGCATCCCAGCCGCTCGGGGCGTGGAGAACCAGCAGCTTCTCCTCGAAGAATCCCAGCGGGCTGCAGTTGGTGTAGTTCAGCGTGTGTTTGCCGGTGAGGGGCACGTCCATGGGGATGGCGGCTGCCCCGAGAGGCTCGAGGGTGACCTCGACGTGACGCGCGTCGGACAACGACAGCAGCGAGGTTTTGATCTCCTCACAGCCGCGATTGGTCACCACGGCCCATCGCCCCTCGTCTCCAGCGGCATTGAGCACGCCGGGAGTGTTGACGGCAGTTGCGCCCGCGTCGGCCATCTCCGTGGTGGCAAAGTACTTGCCCATGTAATTGGCCAACAGGTTCACCAGGCGGGTGCGGTAGTATTTCTCGGTCAGCCCGCCCCCCTCGGCCAGTGGAGCGTCATAGTCGTAGCTGGTGGTCTGCCAGGCGGCGGAGTGAGCGATCAGGCGGGCGCCGTAGAAGCCGAAATTCGTCCCGCCATGCCACATGTAATAGTTGTACTGGGTGCCGCAGCCGAGAATTTCCATCGCCTTGCGGGCGGTCTCGGTGGCGTCGCGTGTCTGGTGCTCACCGCCCCAACAGTCGAACCAGCCGTTCCAGAACTCGGTGACCAGCATGGGCGCACCGGGCTGGAGTTCGTAGAGCAGCTTCAATCGTCCGGGCACGTCGCGCCAGGAATTGACGCAGTCGATCGTGTCGGGCACCTGCGGCTCGGTGGCGTTGTTGCAGGTGATGATGGGGATCTCGAACCCCGCCCGCCGAATCAGCTGGGAGATGAACTCCAGGTAGTTCAGGCGGTCGGGCATGGTGGTCTGGAAGTATTCATTCTCGTTCTGGATGAGAATGATGTTCCCGCCTTGGGGCACCTGCAGTTCCGCCAGCGGACCGAGCACGTTGTTGAGGTACTTGTCGTAATAGTGCGTATAGGCAGCCGACGGGGTCCGCACGTGCATGCCACTCTTGGCCGTCAGCCAGGCCGGCAGACCGCCGAAGTCCCATTCGGCACAGATGTACGGCCCCGGGCGAAGAATGACGTACAATCCGACGTCGGCAGCGAGCTTGATGAACGAGGCGATGTCCCGATCGCCCTGGAAGTCCCACTCGCCTTCACGGGGTTCGTGGATGTTCCACGGGACGTAGGTGCTGATGCAGTTGAGCCCGGCCCGGCGGGCCTTGATGAGCCGATCGCGCCAGAGCTCATGCGGGACGCGGAAGTAATGCAGCGAACCGCTGACCAGCCAGACACGCGATCCGTCGATCAGAAAACTTCGGCTGTCGTATGTGACGTCTGCCATGTGTCTTGCCCCCGAGGAGCGGGTTCGGGCCAACCTACCTGAGGTGCACCACTTGAAGCCAGAGTGTAGGCACGGGCAGGCAGCATGCAACAAAAAACCGCCACCGGGGCACACGAGAGCCACTCAACAAGGCCGACCCGCCCGACAGGGAGCAATGCTTCCCGATCTACGTTTGAAGACTGTAACATAATCTATAATAAGATTTTGCATATACTCCCTTCCCCGAACAGCATACGCCTCGTGACGCAAATCCGGGTTTTCATGTCGCTAAACTGGTTTTTCATCGCTCGCTTGCTGCAGAGGCCTGGCGGGAGGCACTCAGACGCGGGGCGGCCGTTGGCTCTCCACGCCGGCGCGTTCGCATGCCACGAAAATCGCTCCGAGGAAGGATAGAACCCTCCGAGGGAGCCCCCACCGTCAGGTGGGGGATAGAGCGCGTCCCGCAACACGGCCTTCCAGGCGTTCCGCCCCGTTGGGGGGGCACTGCTGATCGCGCATCGGTTCCGAGCCGTAGGGCCCGCAACTTGTTGCGGGCGGAATAGCTGAACGGGAGAAAATAAGCAGGGGCGAAGCGAAACGAACCACAGACCGCCCTGCCACCGATTCATGTCGCTCACCATTTATGACGCTCATCAAGTGCTTGACAGCCGACGCGATGACGGTCTACCATCATCGTGAAGCGTTCCCGGTCCCTCGTAGTAAGGAAGCCGAGTACATGCCAAAAACACCCGCCGTTCGGATCTCCGTGATCGCCCTGCTGGTCTGTGTGGCGATCGGTTCCAGCCTGTCGGCTGCCCCGTTTGACCCCAATCAGCCGCCCGAGTTGAAGATTCCCTCCGGCGACCTGACCTCCGAGGCGGTCCGTCGTCAGCGGGCGACGATCCAGAACTGGGTAAAGCACTGGGCGAAGGTCCTCGAAACCGACCAGCGGGAAGCCTTGCTGCTCAAGGCCCGCCAAAGCCTCTCGGACGGCTATACCAAGTACGACTCCGTCGAGCGGATCAGTTCCCGCTACTACCGCATTTACGCCGACGCGGTGGCCGAGAACGTCGCCCCGCTGCTGGAGAAGACCGGCACGCTGCGGCAGATCAACGTCGCGCTGGTGCTGGCGTCCACTCCGCGCATCAGCATGCAGGATCATTACGAGACGATGGTCACGCACGACAACCCGGGCGTCCGCTTTCTGGGCTGGCGCGGGTTCAGCCGCATCCGCGACACGATCCTCGCCCAGGGCAGCCGATCGGTGGATAAGTTCTTCAACGTCGCCGCCAAGGTCGCCCCGAAGGAGAGTTCCCCGGAGCTGCTGTCCTCGCTGCTGCGGGCGATGCGCGTGGTCCGCACGGTGACCAACTCGGTCACGGTTCCCGACGACGTTCTGGCCTCGGCCCAGACCCGCGCGTTCAGCGTGATTCACAGCACGTGGGACAAGCAATTGGCCCCCATCGTCAAGGGCAACATCGAGATGAGTCATACCGGGCGCATGGGCGTTCGGGCCATCAAGGCTGTCTGGGAAGGAATCAAGGACAACAAGACCGCTCGGACCCAGGCGTTGCAGGACCTGGTGAACCTCGCCCACGCAGCCACGCTCGCCACGGACAAGGCCGAGGGAACCGGGCCGGTCGCCTCGGCAAACCTGTTGCTTCTTCGCGACGCCGAGTCGGCGCTGAAGTCGCTCTCGGGCAAGCAGGGCTCGTACATCGGCGACGCCCTGACGGACACCGACATCGACGACCCCGCCCTTCGGGCGAAGGGAGCGGTCCTGGGTGCCCTGGAGTGGGCAACGCAGCTGAAGGACGACGGCGTGGTCAAGCCCGTCGACCCGACCAAACAGGACGACGAGAAGGACAACGAGTGACCCTGCCGGGCCGACAGCCCGTGGGGGCTGACCGGTTTGGCCGTGCCCTGTGGGAGGGGAGCGAGTCGCCATGAAATACTTCTATCCGCTGGCGCTGTTGGTGGTGGCGGGCCTGACGCTTTGGCCCCTGCTGATCCTCGAAGGCGGCCAGAGCGACGAATACCAGGGCAAGGTCGTCCGCTATGACGTCTACAGCAGCGCCGTGCGGTCGCTGGACCCGGCCACCTGCGGCGACACGACCTCTTCCGGCTTCCAGGGAAACGTCTACGAGGGCCTGTACACCTACCATTTCCTCAAACGCCCAGTCGAGCTGACTTCCCAGTTGGCAGCGGAGATGCCCGAGATATCCGAGGACGGCAAGACGTACACGATCAAGCTTAAGGAAGGCGTGAAGTTCCACCGCAATCCGTGCTTCGGGCCGGCGAAGAAAAAAGACCATCGCTGGGCCACCCGCGACGTGGAAGCGAGGGACTTCGTACTCGCCTTCAAGCGGATCGCCGACTACCACGTGAACACCGGCCTGGCGTGGGCCTTCTGCCAGCGGATCGAAGGCATCCAGGATTATCGCAAGAAGACCCGTACCTATAAAATCGGCGATTTCTCGCGCTACGATCTGCCCGTCAAAGGCCTCCAGGCCGTCGACGCCAATACACTGAAGATCACCCTGGACAAGCCCTACCCGCAGTTCATCTACGTCCTGGCGATGCACGTGACCGCCCCGATCCCGCGGGAAGCGGTGGACTACCACCTCGGGACCGAAGGCGACGACCCCCTCAACCGCACTGCCATCCCCATCGAGAAACGCTCCACCGAGTTCCGCGAAGCCGACCAGGTCGTCGGCACGGGAGCGTACATGTGGGACACCTTCAAGCGGAAGACGAAGATCGTCCTGGTGCAAAACCCGGACTACCGCAAGGAACTCTATCCCAGCGAAGGAGCCGGCGGGAACGTGCGCCTCGCGACCGAAGCCAAGCAGAAGGTCCTCAAAGACGGGGGGGATCCGAACAAAGCCCAAGCCGTCTACAACAAGATCCTCCACAACACCAGCGACAAAGGGCAAGGCCTGCTGGCAGACGCCGGCAAACCCGTGCCGTTCATCGACGTGCTGCACTACGAGTTCGTGGCCGAGACGTACTCGGCCTGGCTGCTGTTTCTCACGCGGCAGCGGGACAGCTCGGGCATCAGCCGAGAGATGTTCGACAGCGTCATCGAACCGGGCAAGAAGCTCGCCCCCCGCTGGAAGAAGAAGGGGATTAAGCTGGTGACGTACTGGTCGCCGGCGGTGTACTGGATCGCCTTCAATATGGAAGACCCGGTGGTGGGCAAGAGCAAGTCGCTCCGCCAGGCGCTGTGTCTTGCGTTCGACATGGACAACTACCTGCATGTCCTCTTCAACGATCGTGGCAAGCGTGCGGTGAACCTTCTGCCCAGCACGTTTAAAGGCCACAAGGAAGCCGGGCCCGGGCCTTACTACCGCCTGGACATGGACCTCGCGAAGAAGAAGATCGACGCCGCCCGCAAGGAACTGGGAAAGCTCGGACTGCTGGACAACGGAAAGATCCCCCAGCTCAAGCTGGATCTGCCCGGCACGGACGAGCGCGTCATCCGCCAAGGCAAGTTCATTCAGCAACAGTTCGCCAAGATCGGCGTGGACCTCAAGTTCATCCCCAACGATTGGCCCAAGCTCCAGGAGAAGGTGCACAACAAACAGACGCAGATGTACATGATGGGCTGGCACGCCGATTACCCCGATGCCCAGAACTTCCTGCAGCTGTTCTACTCGCCCAACATCGAGAAACAGACCAACAACACCAACTACGCGAACCCCGCCTTCGATAAGCTCTACGACCGGATCAGCACCATGCAGGCCTCCCCCGAGCGAACGAAGCTGTACGCGAAGATGGTGAACATGATCTCCGAGGACGTTCCGGTGCTGCTGCTGACCGAGCCGGAAGGATACGTGCTGCTGTACAACTGGGTCAAGAACGTCAAACCCCACCCGATCGGCTACGGCTACACGAAGTACCGCCGGATCGACACCGAGTTGCGTCGCGAGATGGGCGGCAGGGAGTAAGACCGGACGATGGGATTCTTCATCCTCAGACGGCTGGGGCAGGCGGCGCTCACCGTGTTCGGTGTGATGCTTCTGACGTTTGTCCTCTTCCGCGTGGTTGCCGGCGACGTCAGCGCGCAGTTCGTCTCCAATAAGCTCGGCAAACCCGCCCGCGTCGCCTGGCTTCACCGGCGGAAGCTGGACCTGCCGCTGGACCTCAACTTCCGCGCCCGCATCATCCTGCGCGACCAGACCGACGGAAACGCCGTCTTCTCCGTTCGCGACGTCGAGCCGGGCAAAGTCACCTCCGCCCTGCTCCTTCAACCGGTCATGAAAGACACGCCCGACACGCCGGGCCCGGGCGAAGTCCTCTACATCGAGTCGGCCGGCGTGCAATGGCTGGATCGCCACACGCGGCTGGCGTCGGTCGCTGCGACGGACACCCGAACCGCACTGGGATCCGCCCTGGACGACGCCAACGCCCTGCTCGACCAGGCCGAGCGATGGGCACCCGAACCACGACCCCAAGCTGCGCCCACCACCCAACCGACGACCCAACCCACCACGCAACCGACCACCCAGCCCACCACTCAGCCCACTACCCAGCCGACCACGCAACCAACCACGCAGCCGGCGCCGGTGAGTCGGCCGATCGTGACCATCCATTTTGCCGACGGCAGCGAGATGCGCGTGGACCTCTCTCCGCTCGCCGACCCAAACGACCTCGGGCGCATCAGTCCGTCGGCCACCGTGGGCGATTTTCTGATCCTGCTGAACAACCACCCCGACAACGACGGCAGGCTCATCGCCGAGACCAGCGAGGTCAGTTACCACCCAGCCAGCATCGTCAATTCGCAGTTCTTCTGGCACTTGCGGCATAGCGTGACGTTCAGGAATCGCTCCTACAAGACCGACCAGCGACTCATCGACATTATCGGGACCCGGGCCAAGTACTCCCTGGCCCTGACGGTGCCGACCATGGCGCTGAGTTGGTTGACGGCGATGGTGATTTCCTCGGTGGTCGCCTACTACCGCGGCGGGCTCATCGACAAACTGGGCGTCTTCCTCAGCGTGCTGGGGATGTGCATCCCCTACCTGATCTACATGATCGCCGGGCAGGCGATCGTCTTCGAGTTCGCCCCGCAGCGGGCCTACGGGCTGGGGAGCCCCGCCAATATCTACGTCCCGGTCGCCATCGCCGTCTTCGCCGGTGTCGGCGGACAGGTGCGGTTCTACCGGACGGTCATTCTCGACGAGATCCATCGCGACTACGTCCGCACCGCCCGGGCCAAGGGCGTGCCCCTCCCGGGCATTCTTTTCCGCCACGTGCTGAAGAACTGCATGCTCCCGATTCTCACCTCGCTGGTGGTGAGCATCCCCTTCCTCATTCTCGGCTCGCTGCTGCTGGAGCGGTTCTTCGGCATCCCGGGCCTGGGCAGCCTGATGGTGAATTCCGTCTCCGACCGAGACGTGCCGATGATTACCGGACTGACGTTCCTGACCTCGGTGATCTACGTGATTTCGCTGCTCCTGACCGACATCCTCTACGCGGTGTTCGACCCGCGTGTCCGCCTGAGGTAACCGTGACGCAGATTACCCAAGACAACGTGGTCGTCGAACAACCCCGCGTGGGGCGAAGCCTCTGGTCCGATGCCGTCCGCCGCATCATGCAGGACCCCGCCGCAGTGGCCTGTTTGGGGGTCATCGTCCTCTACGTCGTCGTCGCGATCTTCGCCGCCATCGCCTGGCCGGACTGGGCCCAGTACTACGATTATGGCAACATCAACAAGGCCCCTACCACCGAACACCCTCTGGGCACCGACGAGTTCGGAAACGACGTGCTCGCCAAGACCATGCTCGGGGCGAAGGTCTCCGTCATCGTGGGGTTCATGTCCAATATCATCGCCATCCCGGTGGGCATGCTTCTGGGCGCGATGGCGGGCTATTACGGCGGCAAACTGGATGACTTCATCGTCTGGCTGTTCTCGACGCTGGCGTCGATACCCGGACTCATCCGCGTGATCGCCATCAAGTTCGCCTTCCAGAGCATCGACTCGTTCGACATCGCCATCGGCGGCTGGACAATCGCCGAGAACGTCGACCTGGCGGGCCTGCCGGGCATTATCCTGGCGCTGTCGGTTTCGGGCTGGATCGGCACGTGTCGACTCGTCCGGGCTGAGACGTTCAAGCTCCGAGAACTGGACTACGTATTGGCCGCCCGCGCCTCAGGACGGGGCGGGCTGTCCATTCTCATGCGTCATATTCTGCCCAACGTGGTGCACCTGGGGATCATCAACTTCTCCCTGGGATTCATCGGGGCCGTCAAGGCCGAGGTCGCCCTGAGTTACCTCGGGATCGGCGTGACCGATCAGCCCAGTTGGGGCAGCATGATCAGCGATGCCCGCATGGATCTCATCGTCGGGCGATGGTGGCAGATCGCCGCGGCAGGGACAGCCATGTTCATCCTGGTCCTGGCGCTGAACATCTTCGGCGACCGCCTGCGAGACGCACTGGACCCGAAACTGAAAAACCTGTAAGTAACCCGATCGGCCCGAATGCGGCCGAACCATTATGAGCGAGACAGACCGCACATTACTGGAAGTTCGCAACCTGCGGACGTACTTCCCCACCGACGACGGCATGGTGCGCGCAGTCGACGGCGTGAGCTTCCGCATCGACCGCAGGCAGACCTTCGCCCTGGTCGGCGAGAGCGGGTGCGGCAAGTCGCAGACCGCCTTCTCCATCCTTCGCATCCTGCAGAAGCCCGGCCGTATCGTGGACGGCAGGATCCTGCTGGAAGGCAAGGACCTCTGCAGGCTCAGCGAAAAGCAGATGCGGCAGGTCCGTGGCGGGCAGATCAGCATGATCTTCCAGGAGCCCATGAGCTCGCTGAACCCCGTGTTCACGGTCGGCCAGCAGATTTCCGAGGCGATCCTGCTGCACCGAAGGGTCTCCACCGTCGAGGCGAGGCGGATCGGGATCGAACTGCTGGAGAAGGTCGGCATCCCCGCCCCCCAGCAGCGTTTCGACGAATACCCCCACCAACTCTCCGGCGGCATGCGGCAGCGCATGATGATCGCGATGGCCTTGTCCTGCAACCCCAAGCTGCTGATCGCCGACGAACCCACCACCGCCCTGGACGTGACGATCCAGGCGCAGATCCTCGACCTGCTCAACGAACTGCAGCGTACCGAGGGGCTCAGCGTGATGCTCATCACGCACGACCTGGCCGTCGTGGCGGAGACCGCCGACGTGGTGGGCGTGATGTACGCCTCGAAGGTCGTCGAACTTGCCGACGCCGAGACGCTCTACCACAACCCCACCCATCCCTACACGCAGGGGCTGTTCCGCTCGGTCCCCAAGCTGGGCGAGAACCACGACCGCCTCGAGACCATCCCGGGCTCGGTGCCCAACCCGCTGGCGTTCCCCCCGGGCTGCAAGTTCCACCCGCGCTGCCCACTGACCCGCGAATGGGCCCAGGACGCCACCGAGAAAGACACCGTCGCGGTGCCCTTGGCCCGCGGCGAGGTCCGCATCTGCCGCCAATGCGCCGCCCACGAGCCTGCCCTGCGGGAGATCGCCCCGAAACACTGGTCCGCCTGCTGGTTGGCCGAAGGCTACGACGACGCCCCCGAAACCAGCCCCGCCGACCGACCCGCCGCCAGGACCGACGAGCCAACCGCCGCACCCTGAACAAACCATGATCGACGAAGCGCCAAAACCCATTTTGTCCATCCAGGGTCTCAAGACCTGGTTCCCTCTGCGAAGTGGCGGCCTGTGGGGCGGGAAGCAGTACGTCCGTGCCGTCGATGGCGTGGACCTGACCATCCCCGCCGGTGGCACGCTGGGACTGGTCGGGGAGTCCGGCAGCGGCAAGACCACCGTCGGGCGAACGCTGCTGCGACTGATTCCCTCCAGCGCCCGCACCGAGGGCCGGATCCACTTCGACGGCCAGGATGTCTCTGCCGCCCGGGGACGAAAGCTCAAGGCGCTGCGTCGACGCATGCAGGTGATCTTCCAGGACCCCGTCGGTTCGCTGGACCCGCGGATGACGGTCGGCTCGATCATCGCCGAGCCGCTGGCTGCCCATGGCCTCATGAACCGGGCCGATCGCCGCAGGCGCGTCGCCGAGCTGCTGGACCGTGTCGGGCTGGCGGGCGCCTACGCAAACCGCTACCCGCACGAGTTCTCCGGCGGGCAGCGCCAGCGCGTGGGCGTCGCCCGGGCACTGGCGACCAATCCGGACTTCATCGTCTGCGACGAGCCGGTCAGCGCCCTGGATGTCTCCATCCAGGCACAGATCCTCAACCTGCTCAACGACCTGCAGGACGATCTGGGCATTACGTACCTGTTCATCGCGCACAATCTCGCGGTCGTCGAGCACTTCGCCGACGAGGTGGCTGTGATGTACCTCGGACGGATCGTCGAGCACGCCGACAGAGATACGCTGTACGACAACCCCCAGCACCCCTACACCCGGGCGCTGATGGCGTCGGTCCCCAAAATCGAACCGTCCCGCACCGTCTCGCGGGCGCAGCTGCCCGGAGAAATGCCCTCGCCCGTGAACCCGCCGCAGGGCTGCCCGTTCCATCCGCGCTGCCCGCTGACCCGCCAAGCCGCCGCCGACCTGCCGGACAACAAGACCGTCACCATCCGCTCGGAAGGGACAGCCGTCCGCGTGGTGGCCAAGTGTGTGCGGACGGTCCCGCAACTGGTCCCCACCGCTGCCGACCCGTCCCATCGGCACGCCTGCCTGCTGAACCATCCGCCGGAATAGATCCCCCGCGGCAGCAAAACACAAGCCCCGATCCTTTGCAGAATCGGGGCCTGGTCTTCCTTTCACAGCATTGGTTTCTCAGCGATCCAGCCGTCTGGCCGCCAAGGCGTCCAGAACGATGGTCAACTCGCCATCGTTGTAGGGCACGACGCCGGCGGCGGGGATGTCCCACGCGTCGGGCTGCTCGCCCAGCAACCGGTTGACGGCCTTGGCTTTGTCCTCGCCGGTCACCAGCATGATGATGTGGCGGGCGGCATTGATCAGCGGATAGGTGAAGGTCATTCGGCTGCGCCCGAGGATCGGCACGTGATACGCCATCACGAGCTTCTCGCCCTCGTGCAGTGCCTCGTTGTGGGGGAACAGGCTGGCGGTGTGTCCGTCGCTTCCCAGCCCCAGCAGCACCAGGTCGAACATCGGAACGCCGTTGGGACCGGCGGGCACGAGCTGGCGGATGCGCTGCTCGTACTGGGCGGCGGCGGCCTGGAGGTCCGGCGCGTCGGCGGGCATGGGGTGGACCTTGTCGGGAACGATCGGAACGCGGTCCAGCAGCGTGCGCTGCACCATGAGATAGTTGCTGTCGATGTGGTCCTGCGGGACGTCGCGCTCGTCGCCAAAGAAGATATCCACCTGCTGCCACGGGATCTCGCCGCGCAACCCCTCCGACCCCAGCAGATGATACAGCCCGTGCGGCGTGGTTCCGCCGGCCAGCGACACACTGCACTTGCCCCGTTCGGAGACCGCGCGGTTGGTGATGTCCTTGACCTGATCGGCCACGGTGCGGGCGACCTCGGCTTCGGAGGACTTGACGATGACGTTTCGCTTCGGGCTCGGTGCGCTCATGGATGTGTCCTGCCAGGTCGCCGGCGTGCGGGGGTCTGCCGGCAACGCGGTACGATGATTCCCCCGCGATTTGTGCATTCTAGGGCGCAGCGAGTCCGCTGGCCAGATTTCAGTTCGTCAGCGACTGGATCGGCGCGGGAATTCTCCCGCCGAACTCCACAAAACGCCCGGAGGCCCCGTCGTTTCGCACGTCCATGACCGGGGCCGACCCGAACAACCCGCCCCACTCCACCGTATCGCCGGCGACCGCGCCGGGAACGGGCACCAGCCGGACGGCTGTGGTCTTGTTGTTGATCACGCCGATGGCCATCTCGTCGGCAATGATCGCCGCGACCGTCTGCGGGGAGATATCGCCCGGAACGGGGATCATGTCCAGCCCCACCGAGCAGACGCTGGTCATCGCTTCGAGCTTCTCGATGGACAGATGCCCCGCCGCAGCCGCCGCGGCGAGGGAGGCGTCTTCGCTGACCGGAATAAACGCTCCGCTGAGACCGCCGACCGAACTGGAGGCGAACGCGCCGCCCTTTTTCACCGCGTCGTTGAGCATGGCGATGGCCGCCGTCGAACCCGGGGCGCCGATGCGGTCCAGCCCGAGAGCAGTGAGAATTTCGCCCACCGAATCGCCCACCTGCGGCGTCGGGGCCAGCGACAGATCGACGATGCCGAACGCCACGCCCAAATCCCGGGCGACCTCCCGCCCGATCAACTCGCCGACGCGCGTCACGCGGAAAGAGGTGATTTTGATTTCCTCAGCCAGGTCGCCCAGCGTGAGCTTGCCCTCCTGCTCGATACGCCGCTTGAGGGCGCCGCTGACCACGCCGGGCCCGGAGACGCCGATATTGACGGTGGCTTCCGGCTCGCCGGCGCCCATGTACGCACCGGCCATGAATGGATTGTCGGACGGGATGTTCGCGAAAACCACCAGCTTCGCCGCCCCGAAGCCCTTGTCGGCAGCGGTGGCTGCCGCCGTCTCGCAGACGACCTCGCCCATCCGCCCCACGGCGTCCATGTTGATGCCCGCCTTGCGGGACGCCACGTTCACCGACGCACACACCCGGGCCGTCTGGCTGAGCACCTCCGGGAGTGAGTCGATCACCACCGCCTCAGCCGGCGTCATGCCCTTCTGCACCAGCGCGGTGAACCCGCCGACCAGGTCCACCCCGCACGCCGCTGCGGACTCGTCCAGCGTGCGGGCGACCTCGATGGCCGCCCCGGTTCCGTGGCCGGCCAACAGTTGCGCCGCCGGGGAGATCGCCAGGCGCTTGTTGGTCACCGGGATGCCGTACTTCGCCCCGACCCGCTCGCAGGTCTCCACCAGGCGCGACGCCCGCGAGGTGATCTTGTCCTTGAGCTTGCGGCAGAGGGTATCCACGCCGGCAGCGGCGCAATCTTCGACATTCAGCGCGAAGGTCACCGTCCGCAGGTCCAGGTGCTCGCTGTGGAGCATTTCGATGGTCGACAGCACTTCATCGGTATTCAGCATGGTTTTCGCCTGTCTTGTCCGGGTGGTCCCGGCGGTGGGTGTCAGTCTCTCTGCGAGGTCAGCCGAAGCTGGTTGGTGGCCACGAAGACGTTCTCGTGCTGGAATTTCACGTTGAACCCGCCGGCGCTGCCCATGGCTTCGAGGTCGGCCTGGAGCAGGCGGACGTCGTAACGGGCGGGAACGTCGACTTGGCTGATGAGCGTGAATTCTCCGTCGGTGCATCGCCCGAAGAGGTCCACGATGTTGATGTCCTTGCCGGCGAGGTATCGGCTGAAGCCCAGCAGGAAACCCGGGCGATCCTGCCCGAAGGCGGTGAGCACGAACCGCTCGCTACCCTCGGGCGGCGACTCCTCGACGGGGTCCAGAACGCGGGCCATCACCTGCAGGTTGGTCCCCTCCTGCGCCAGCTCGCGCACCTGCGATGCCAGTTGGTCCGGCTGAATGGGCTCGGGCAGCGAGATCACCATGATCAGCGTGAAATAGCCTTCGAGCACGGTCTGGCTGCAGGAGTCGATATTGCCGCCCAGCTCGCTTACGGCGTTGCCGACGGCCGCCACGATGCCCGGATGGTCGTCGGCCAATACATTGATCACGTACGCACTGTCGAATCGTGTCGTTCCCATTCGCTCACCTCACCGGGGATTATACGCCCGGCCGGCGGGCGATGCACGGGGCGAAAACCGCATCGCCGCGGAGAGTGTTCGGCCTGATTGCGGGGGCTCCCTCGGAGGGTTTTTTCGTGGCATGGGCTTCCAGTCCATGTGTTCACGGCCCCTTCGACTTCGCTCAGGGTTTTCAACTGGAAGGCCGTGCTACGGGACTGCGGGCTCATTCCTCTTCGTGCGACGGATAGCCGTAGGGCCCGCAACTTGTTGCGGGCGGAACGCCTGGAAGGCCGTGCTACGGGACTGCGGGCTCATTCCTCTTCGTGCGACGGATAGTAGAAGTTCAGGCAGTAGAGGCAGAGCGAATGGCTGATTTCCGGCCGCGGGTTGCGGACCAGGTCGGGGATCCAGTCCCATTTCTCGCCCTGGGAGTTGTCGCGGACCTTTCGGCAGTGGCAGCACTGGATGATGTTGCCGTCCTTATCGACATGCCGGGGCCCGAAGCAGACGCCGCAATCGGGCGGGAAGGGCTCTTCCAGGCGGAGATGGTGGGTCACCAGCAGGCCGACCTGCCCGGGAAGCGGATAGGCACTCTGCGCGAACAGCCGAAAGATGTCCGGCGAGGAGCACTCGTATTCGCAGTCGAACCGTTCATCGTTTCGAAGAGCCGAGGTGTACCCGTTCTGGTAAAACGGCCGAAGCGATGGATCGATGACGGCCATCAGATCGCAACCGATAGGGAAACGCTCGATGATGTCGGCCCCGTCGTTGACGGCGGCGAACTGCACCCATGCGTCGTTGTAGCCCCGCAGGTGGAACGACTTGTCGAGCAGGCAGACAACGTCCGCACTGTTCTGCAGCGATTCGAGATCAACCCCTTGTACCGACCACCCGAATTCACGGTCCAGATGCACTGGATCTGCTCCCTGCTCCCCCGTCCTTGGTGAATCCACCTGAGACCCACATTCGCTCCGGACCGACGACGATGCGCTGCCGATCAGAACTCCAGCGGCAACATGACGGGCTTGCGCGACTCGGTCGCTTTCCGTGCCAGTGCGTGGGCCTCGTTGTACTGCTCGGCTACGACGTTCCAGCTGACCACGTTGTCGAGGTACTGCTTGAGATTCTCGCCCATCTGCATTCGCCGGACTTCATCGCATGCCAGTTCGATCACGGCGTTCTTGAGCATATCCTTTGTGGTGAACAGCATGCCGCCGCCGTTTTCGAGCGTCTGGGCGGTAAGCCCTTCCATCGGGGCTGTGGTCACGTAGGGCTTGTTCAGCGCGATGATCCGGGCGAGCGTGCCGGACTGGGTCTCGTCGGTGCTGGGCAGAACGATAAAGTCACACACCGCCATCATCTTGTAGTACACGTCCCCGCGCGGAACGAACTCGTAGTAGTGCGCCAGCCCCTTTTTCTGGAGCAGCTCGACGTCGCCGCGGTATTTATCGTAGTCGGACTTGTGGTTCGGATCACGCCACGTGCCGGCCGCCAGGAGATCCCACTCGACGCCGGTGCGGCTGCGAATCTCGTGGGCGATGTCTTCCCACATGTCCGTGAGGATGTCCCACCGCTTGTTGGACTGGATCCAGCCGATGAGTCCCACGAGATGCTCGGAGAGATCGGGCGCCTTGTCCGGGCCCAGCCCGAGCTCGTCCTTGAGGCGAACCACCTCGGCCAGCGAGTAGCGTCGATCGTCGCGGGCCCCGTGCGGGACGACCATAATGTTCCGCGGCGTGGGCCAACCCTTGCCGGTGAACGTCCAGTCCAGCCGCCATTTCTGGTAGTGACACTTGAAGAGCACCACGTCCGCCCGACGACACATCTTGAACACGAAGTCCGCCTCGAACTCGGTCAGTCGCCCGTGAACGGTGTGCGGCTCGACGATGGTGGGCCAATCGCTGATCGCATCGAGCAGATCGAGGAAGCCCTCGTTGCCGTCGCCCTGGCCGCGCTCGTCGTAGTATTCGTACAGGCCGTACTCGTGCTCGATGTGGACCGAGTGAGGCTGCAGCTCGGCGATTTTCTCCGCCACCGGACGCCACCAGTTCCGCTGGGACATGTCAATCAGCGGGATCACGCCCTCGCCCTCCCCGTCGGTATGGCTGATGACGAGGACCTCGCGGTCGGGGTTGTGCTTCCGGATGAACTCGCGTGCTTCCTCGCAGAATGTGGCGATCCCACAAAGCCGCGGCGGGTAGCTGCTGATCATTACGATTGGCTGGGCCATCGTTCACTTGCCTCTGTCTGAAATCGTCTGCCCGCAATGCCGGACAGATCTAGTTGCTGCTCTCGGACGAACCGGCCTGGGCGGGCTTGCGATCCTTGGCGCCGATGACCGGCCCGGAGGCCTTGATCGCTTTGGGCACGGGGCGCTGCTCGGTTTCCTTATCGGTCGGAACCTCACCGAGAGTCTGCTCCATTTCAATCTCGTGCATCAACAGCACGCTCATCAAGTACGCCAGGGTGCTCTCGGCGCCCTGGTTCTCGTTCACGCGGTCGGTGTGCAGTCCGTCGCGACAGCCACCGGTGGTAAAATCGTACAGCGGCGTGCGCAGGTCATTATCGCCCAGGAACCACAGGAACGCCTTGCGCGCCTCGTCGATCCAGTGCTCCTCCCGGGTAACATGGTAGGCCTCGATGCAGGCGTCCACCATCGCGTGGGCCTCGATAGGCTGTTGGTCGAACTGGGCCCGACCGCCTTCGCGGGTCATCCAACCTTCGGTGCCGATGATCGAGAGCATGCCCTCGTCGTTGGTCTGCACCTCCAGCAGCCAATGCAGGGCGCGTTTTCCGATGTCGATCATCTCGTTGTTGCCCATCCACTTCCCACACGTCAACAGCGCGTGGGGCAGCTTGGCGTTGGCGTAGGTGACGCTGCTCTCGCACCAGGGCCAATCGTCGCTCATCCCGCTCTTGAACATCGCCAGCAGCTTCTCGGAGAGAATCTTGCGGTAGCGCCGCACTTCCGAATCGCCGCTGAAACGACGCAGGTACGCCTGAATGCCCGTAATCGTGAATGCCCACGAACGCGGCGAGACGAAATGCTCCGTCGCCGGCAAGGCCGCGGTGAACAGCTGGGTCGCCAGGGCGATCATCGACTCGTGCGGACACAGCGCCACCCCCACACCCAGCCCCCACAGCGCCCGGCCGTGAGAGTCCTCGCTGCCGACCCCCTCCATCCAGTTTCGGCTGTAGTCCATGAAGTTGCGGAATCGGCCGGTTTCGGTATTCAGCGCGTGGGCCAGGAACGACAAATACGTGTGAATCAGCGGCAGCATCGCCTCGTCGTGGGACTGGTCCCAATGCATCGCCACGGCAATCAGCGCCCGGGTGTTGTCGTCGGTGCAGTAACCGTGCCAGCGATTGGGCGTGGCGTACTGGCAGTGCTGGAAGATGCCCGTATCGTCGGTGAGAATCCGCAGGTGGCGCAGGTCCACCTCGGGCAGTTCGTCGTTTTCGCGGGAGGCCTTCGTGGCGGGGTTCAACACCGGCAGCGTGCCGGCGTGACGCCGCTCGATCCACGACTCGCGCGCCTGGGCAAACACGTCGAGATAGTCCTGGGCGACGCGCTTCCAGGTCATCTGGCGGCAGAACTGATACGCCCGCTTGCGAATGGCGTGGCGCTCGGTCTCGTTGTCCAGCAGGCCGAGAATCTCGCGGGACAGCGCCTCGGAGTCCCGGGTGGGCACGACCTTGCCCCGCCCGTCTGCCAGCATTTCCTCGGCGTACCAGTAATCGGTCGAGACGGTCGCCTTGCCGGTTCCCATCGCGTACGCCAATGTTCCCGAGGTGATCTGCGCCTTGTTGAGGTAGGGTGTGACGTACACGTCGGCCGCCCCGAGATATTCACAGAGCTCTTCGAGGTCCACGAAGCGATTGATGAAGATGACGTTGTCGGTCAGGCCCAGTTCGTCCACGCGGCGGGCCAGGGAGTTGCGATACTCCTCGCCGCTTTCGCGCTTCACGTGCGGGTGGGTGGCGCCCAGCACGATGTACACGAGGTTGGGATACTTCTCGACGATCGGCGGCAGCGCGTCGATGGCGTACTCGATGCCCTTGCCCGGGCTGAGCAGACCGAAGGTGAACAGCACCGGTCGCCCCTCGACGCCGAACTGGTCCTTGAAGTAGTTGGGGTCCACGAAGGGCACGTCCGGAATGCCGTGCGGGATGGTGATGATCTTCTCGGCGGGCACGTCGAAGACGTCTTCGAGAATGCCGTGGGCCACGTCGCTCATCACGATCAGACGCTCGCAGATCTTGCCCATCTCGTTCATCACGATGCGCTGCTGATCGTTGGGATCCTTCAGGACGGTGTGCAGCGTCGCCACGGTAGGCCGACGGAGCCGACGCAGCATCCCCAGCAAATGCGAGCCGCACGACCCGCCGTAGATGCCGTACTCGTGCTGCACACAGACCGCGGAAATCTGCCGGATGTTCATGAATTCCGCCGCCAGGCGATAGTCCGGCTGGGAGTTCTGGCGGACCTCGAACCGCACGCGATCCGGATACGGGTAGCCCTCGGGCTGATCGTTGATTGCGACGGTGAACACGTCCGACTTGCTGGAGGCCTGCAGCGAGACAGCCTCACACAGGTCGTGGGTAAAGGTGGCGATACCGCACTTCCGCGGCGTATAGCTGCCGACGAAAGCAATCGAAGGCTGGTCCAGGTGAACACGAGTCTTATTGGGCATGGCGTCCTTTCCTGAGTGATCTTGCTCGCTGCGCACAGAGTACACCGGATATTGTATGCACGCTCACATCCGCCCGCAACAACCAGAAGCCCTCACGGGGCCCGCTGCTCGCTGCAAAATGGCTGTGGCCGCGCCAGGCAATACAGGAACAGGCTGCTGAATGGACGAGACACTCTGGTCTACGAGCGGGGTTACAATGACTATCCCGGCCGCCGGCGCGTCGGGGATGCTTCGCACGTCAGCGGGAGTTCCATCATGAATCGCCCCTTCTGTGGCCTGGCCGTCTTGACAATCGCCGTGATTTCTGCACTGCACACCGCCGCCCTCGGGCAGGAGCCTCTGGGCTACCGCGGGATCAACTCCTCGGGCATCTACCCGGCAGAGGGGCTGGCCGACTCGTGGAGCCAGGACGGCCCGCCGCTGGCGTGGAGGTACGAGGTCGGTGTGGGCTACGCGGGGGTCACCGTCGCCGACGAGAAGGTGTTCATCGCCGGCGGCCTCATGAGCCACCTGTACATTTTCTCCATGGAGGGCAAACTGCTGGAGCGGCATCCCATCGCCGGGGCGGGCTGGAAGCGGTTCGGCGGCACGCGGTCGACACCGCTGGTCAGCGGCCGAACGGTGGTCACCACCACTCCCGACGCGGGTATTCACGCCTTCGACCTCAAGACGAAGAAAACCCGCTGGAACGTCAACGCCTGGAAGAGCTTCGGCGCCGGTAAAGGCCACATGGGCTGGGGATACCCCGAGAGCCCCGTGCTGCATGATGGGAAGGTCATCTTCAACACCACCAGCCGCATGGACGAAACGCCGCCGTTCGTCGCCGTCGATATCAAGACCGGTAACGTCGTCTGGAAAACCCCCGCCCGGAAAGACAACAAGGACTACTACTCCGGGGCCGACGTCTCGCCGGCGCTGTTCAACCACAACGGCCGGGACCTGATCTTCTACCCCACCTGGCGGTACGTCACGATGCTGGACGCCGACACGGGCAAGAAGCTCTGGGAAATCCGCAAGGTCGGCGAGAAGACGCTCACGCCGATCTACTCCGACGGCTACCTGCTTTACGGACGCGGCGGGGCAATCCAAATGCTCAAGCTCTCCCGGAACGGAGAGAAATACGAAGTCCTCTGGGAGCGCCGCTGGCCGGGCGGCTACGCGCACGGGGTCATCCTCGACGGGCGGGTGTACACCATCGGCAATCCCCACGAGACCGCCTACGAACCCAACCAGATCAACGAACCACTCAATGCACCCAAAAAGAAACGCCGTAAATCGCGCGTGAAGCGAGGGACCGGCCTGCTCTGCCTCGACGCCGAAACCGGCAAGCTGCTGCAGTCCGAACCGGCCTCCAACAACCGCGGCCACGTGATTGCCGCCGATGGAAAGATCATCTACACCGAGCTGGTCCGACAGAGCGGCTCGCGGACGCCAATCCCGCGTGTGAGCCTGGCTGTGCCCACGAAGGACGGGTTCAAGATTACCGGCCGATTCGTACCGGAGATGTCGCCCGGCGAGCTGAGCATGCGGGATATCGACTGGCAGGCGTCGGCGAATCCGGTCGTCGCAAAGGGCCGATTGTTCCTGCGGTACGGGCCGTTGATGGTCTTCGAACTGCGGGCCGACAAGATGGCCGCGATCCGCAAAGCCCGCGCGGAAGTGGGCCGGTACGTCAAGGACCTGGACTCCGACGACGCCGAAACCAGACTGAAAGCGCTGAAAAAGATCGCCGAAGCCGGACCGGCCGCCCGCTCGGCGATGGATGCGCTGCTGCAGGGTCTGACCGATCCCTCGGCGGAGGTACGCAAGCAGGCAACAGAGATGCTCGGCAAACTCGGGCCGATGGCAGCGCCCTCGCTGGTTCGGGCGTTGACCGACGAGACCGTCTGGAAGCAGGGACACGCCGGGAAGGCACTGACGGCCGCTGTCCCCAAGGCCGACACGCTCGCCGAGGCGATCGCCCTGACCGGCGAGGCGACCACGGACGTCCGCGACGAGGCGGCCACCCTCCTGCCGAAGCTCGGGAAGGAGGCTGTTGCCCCCATGCTCGCGATCATGAAACGCGCTCGCCGGCGAGGGCGATGGTGGTCTATCGAGGTGCTCAGCCGCGTCGGGCCCCCGGCGGCGCCCGCCGTCAATGCGCTGATCGGGATCATCCGTACCAACAACCAGTGGTTCCGCGCCCACGCCGCCGAAGCACTGGGCAACATCGGACCGGCCGCCGAAGAGGCTGTCCCCGCCCTGGTGACGCTTCTCAGCGACGGCTACCCCAACGCTCGCCAACAGGCCGCCATCGCACTCGGCAGGATCGGCGTGTCCGACCGGAAGGTCCTCGCCGCCCTGAAAAAGACAGCCGACGACAGCAATGAGAAGGTCGCCGCCGCTGCCGAGAAGGCCATCGCGGAGCTCAAATCCGACTGACCGGCCCGGGAGCGCTCCATCGACCGACGACGGCGTGGTCTGTAGACCGGTCGGCCTGCAGGCGGGCAGGCGGGCAGGTTCGGGGCCGGTGCCCACGTCACAATTGACACCCGTATACACCGCGGCCATACTGCATCGCATGCGAATCCTGCTCGACATTGTCTATGTGTTCCTGCTGATCCTGTCCGGCCCGATCTGGATCTACCGTGCGATCCGTCACGGCCGATACCGCAGCGACATCCGCCAGTACTTCGGGGCGGTGCCCGTGCGGTATGGCCTCCAGCCGATCATCTGGGTGCACGGGGTCAGCGTGGGCGAGGTGAACGCCGCCCGCACTCTCGTTCAGCGGTTTCACGAGGCGCTGCCGGACTTCCAGGTGATGATCTCGTCGACCACGGACACCGGGATCGCCGCAGCCCGCAAGCGCTTCGGCCACGATCACGTGGTATTCCGATTCCCCAAGGACTTCTCCTTCGCCGTGCGACGGGCACTGCGACGGGTGCGCCCGGACCTGGTGGTGCTCATCGAGGGAGACATCTGGCCGAACTTCCTGGCAGAGGCGAATCGCCGCGACGTGCCCGTGGTGGTCGTCAACGGACGGATGAGCCCGAACAAGGGCTACCCGCGATACCGCAAGCTCGGGCCGCTGGCGGACAAGCTCCTGTTCAATCGCCTCTCGGCCATCGGCGTGCAGAACGAGACCTACGCCGAGTGCTTCCGCTCCCTGGGAACCGACAGCGAGAAGGTTCATGTCACCGGCATGCTGAAATTCGACACGGTGGAAACGCTCGGCGACGGCGAAACACTGCCCGGCCAGGAGGACCTGGCGGCGGCACTGGGCATTTCCCCCAGCGATCGACTGATCGTGGCCGGCGGAACCGGGCCCGGCGAGGAGGCGATGCTGCTGAAGATCTTCGCCGGCATTCGCCGGACCTATCCGGACGCCCGGCTGGTGGTGGTCCCCCGCAAGCCCGAGCGGTTCGACGAAGTCGCCCGCCTGATCGACGAGGCCGGCTTCGCGGTCGTCCGTCGCTCCTGCCGGCAGGACCCAGCCAACCCGCCCGAAGGCAAACCCGAGATCATTCTTGGAGACACCATGGGCGAACTGCGAACCTTCTACGCCCTGGCCGAGTGCGTTTTCGTGGGGCGGTCGCTGGTGCCCATGGGCGGCTCGGACATGATCGAAGCGGCGGCACTGGGACGCCCGGTCGCGTTCGGCCCGCACACGTTCAACTTCCCCCAGGCCGACGAATTAGCCGAGAACGGCGCTCAGCGGGTAACCACCGCCGAGGAGTTGGCCAAGGTGCTGCGACGCTGGCTGGGCGACCCGGAATCGGCCAGGCGTCAGGCGAGCGGGGCGCGGGACTATGTCCGCTCGCGCCAGGGCGCGACCGAGAGAAACCTTGATATGATCTGCGAGGTGCTGGACCGTTGCCCGCCGGTGGCCCCGGGTGCGATCGCCACCGACCGGATCCGCTCGGCAGGCTGAGGAGATCCCATGCCCGGAACTGCAGTCAGGCAGGACGTGATTCGCGCAGCGAGGCGAATCGTCGTGAAGGTGGGGACCAACTCCATCTGCGACGACGACGGACGCCTCAAACGGCGGGCGATCTCTGCGCTGGCCCGCCAGGTCGCCCAGCTTCGCGAAGACAACCGGGCTGTCACGCTCGTGGTCAGCGGCGCGATCGGGGCGGGCATGGGCGAGCTGAAACTGCCCCGACGCCCCCGGACCATGCCCAGGCTCCAGGCGGCGGCAGCCGTCGGGCAGGGACAGCTGATGCGAACCTTCCACGACATCTTCGCCAAGCGGGGGCTGCGCGTGGGGCAGGTTCTGGTGACCCGCAGCGACTTCGAGGATCGCACGCGCTACCTGAACATCCGAAACACGCTGCGATCCCTGGAGGAGCTCGGGGCTGTGGCGATCATCAACGAGAACGACACCGTCGCCGTCGACGAGATCCGCTTCGGCGAGAACGACGTGTTGGCCGCCATGGTGACCAACATGCTCGGGGCCGATCTGCTGGTGCTGCTGACCAACGTGCCCGGTGTGCTCCGCGGCGGGGCCGTCCTGGACGTCATCGAGGAGGTCGACGACGGCGTGCGCGCGTTGGTGACCCGCTCGCGATCGCGACACGGATCGGGCGGGATGGCCAGCAAACTGACCGCTGCGGCGATGGTCACCGAGGCCGGCGAGGCGGCGATCATCGCCGCTGCCGACGAGCCGAACGTGCTGACGAAAATCATGACCGGCAAGACGATCGGGACGGTGTTCGTGCCGGCGACCGAGAAAATGTCCTCGCGCCGGCGGTGGATCGGGCAGGTCTCCCGGGCGGCCGGGCGAATCGCCATCGATCCCGGCGCCGAGCGGGCACTGAGAAAACGCGGAAAAAGCCTGCTTCCCAGCGGGATCACCTCCGTCAGCGGGACGTTTCACAAGGGCGACACGATCATCATCGAAGACGCCGGCGGACGCGAGATTGCCCGCGGCCTGACAAACTACGATGCCGCCCAGATCGAGCGGATCAAGGGTTTGCGGTCCGCACAGATCGCTCCGGCGCTGGGCGACAAACCCTACGACGAAGTCGTGCATCGCGACAACATGACACTGACGGCTGCGGGGGGCTAATCCTTCATGGGGACATAGCCCACCTGCGACCAGACGACCGGGCCGCGAGCGGGTTTGTATCGGGCGACGAGGCTGATGCGATCGGTCGAGCCGCCCGAGGGGACCTGGTCGCCCCACGTGAGCGTCAGCGAGTACGCCCATACGCCGTAGATCCGCCCGAGATAACGACGAAGCTCTCGACCGGTGAACCTCCACGTGTGGAACGGCGCAGCCGAGTCGATGTTCTCGAGCTTCACCGTTCCCTCGTACAACCGCAGTTCGAGCGTCCCGTCGATGCCCACCGACTGGGCCTTCTCGTCGCGGTAGAACATCATCGTGAGATTCACCCCGTCCACGCCGGGTTCCGAGTCGAGATTGCTCGGGGCGTTGGGCACCCACAGATCGATGTGATCGATCCGCTGAACCTCCGGGGGCGGCGCGGGCCGGGTCGTCTGAGGCGGGCAGCCCGGCAGCGCCGCGACGGCGACCAGCAACAGCACCGCCCATGCCGCAAAGCACATTGTCCGCGGGGTGAGGCTCATTTCGCGGACGTCTCTCTCTCAGCCGGGTCACCGTCGCCGGTCGAGTTCGTATCGGAGGTGGTCTCCGGGTCGGTCGCATTCGGGCCGTCGTGGACCTCCGGGCCCTGACCTTCGGCGGCTCGGCGGCGGGCTTCGAGTTCCTTGTGGAGGCGATAGAGCTCCGGGAGCATCTCCACCGGGACCTTCACCGGGTCGGGAAGCCTCTCGGCCTTGGGCCTTGCCTCCGGCTCGACCGGATCGTTCGGGTTGGCGTCCAATGTCGGATCGCCCTCTTCGAGCAACTCGAAGGCGGCTTCGTTGAGCTGGCCGCTGTTGAGCTTTCGGAGGTAGTTCATCCGCTGGACCTGCGGGTCGGTCACGCGATCGGCGTCTTCGGCGGTCCGCAGCACGCGCGGCGTGAGGACGATCAGCAGTTCGGTCCGCTTTTTCTTCTTCGTGACGGACTTGAACAGGTTGCCCACCAACGGCACGTCACCGAGAACCGGAACCTTCGACTCGCGGTCCTCGACCTCCGTGGTGATCAGTCCGCCGATGAGAATCGTATGGCCGTTCTGCACGGTCACCGTCGTGGTGGCCTGTCGACTGTTGACGATGACGGCATTGACGCCCTCGGTGATCTCGACGCTGGAGGTCGAAAGCGACTCGATCTTCTGATCGACGTCGAGCTTCACAAAGCCGTCCGGATTGATCCGCGGTGTCACCGACAACCCGATGCTCACATCCTGATACTGAACCGTGTTGATCGTGTCGCCGTTGTCGGTAATCCGCGAGTTGGTGATGAACGGAACGCGCTGGCCGACGCGGATCTCGGCGGCCTGGTTGTCCACCGCGACAATCTGAGGCCGTTGCAGCACGTTCAGACGTCCCTGACTCTTCAACGCACGGAAGAAGAAGCTCAGGTCGCTTCCCGTGACCGACAGATTGAACCCGCCGGCGGTGTCGATCCCGGCCTCGACGCCGAAGTTGGTCGACGCCTTGTACGTTCGGCTGCCACTTTCGCCCTCGTAGTCCCAGTCGAACCCGATATCCGTCTCGTCGTCCAGCGTGATCTCGGCCAGCAGAACCTGGATGAGCACCTGGGGCGGCGGCTCGTCGAGTTCCTTGATCAGATCGGCGATGGTCTTGAAGTACCGCGGACTCGCCGAAAGCAGCAGCGTGTTGGTGGTTTCCTCGGCCACCACCGTGACCTCGCGTTCCAACAAGCGTTGGGCGGCGACCATGCGCTCCTCACCAAGAGTGCTCTGGAGACGCTGACGCTCGCTGTCGAGGAAGTTCTGCAGCGTTCCCTCGATGTCGGACGCCTTGGCGTTCCGCAGGCGATAGATCTTCGTCTGGCGTTCCTGGGCGGGGCTGGCGTCGAGTTCCTGGATCACCTCAGAGGCGAGCTTGACGTACTGGTTCGTCCCGCCCACCAGCAGGCTGTTGGTTCGCACGTCAACGGTCACGCTCAGAGCGTGTTTGTCGGCCGTCCCGAGCGTTGCCGAAGCGCCGTCGCCCTCGACCTCGCTGTTGGGTTGGGCCTCGGTGGCGGGGGTGACGAGCGTGTACCGGACGCTCTTGGCGGTCGTGCCCCCGCCGGCCTGGAGCTTGAACAGTTGCACCAGCACATCGGCCATCGAGCGGCAATCGGCATTCTTCAACTTGAACACCTGGATCTCCGCCACGCGCGGGCTGGTCGAATCCAGCGAGGTGATCAGCGTCGCCAGAAGCGGCATCGAATCCACCGAGGCCGAGACGATCAGCGAGTTCGTTCGCGGGTCAGCGGTGATGAGCACCCCCTGCTGCAGCGCGGAGGTAATGAGCTTCTTGCCCTCCTTCGTCTTCGAGACGAACTGCAGGAGGTTCTGCAGATTCGGGCTGCGGGCGGTCATCGCCTTGGGTTTCTGCGTGAGCGTCTGGGTGAGGATCTCGGCGAGTTCCTCCGCCTCGGCGTTCTTGAGCGTGAACACGCGGATCTCCGTCACGCGGGTGACCTTGGGTTGATCGAGCTTGGTCACCAGGGTCTTGATCCGCTTCATATCGTTCGCACCGGCCGTCACGATCACGGCGTTGATCCGCTCGTCGATGGTGACGTTGATCTGCTCGGTCCCGTCCCTGGCCGGGTAAAGCTCCTTGAGCGTCTGGGAAACCTGCGAGGCATCCGCCTTGCCCAGCGGGAAGATCTGCATCGACTCCCCGTCCGTGCGGTCCTCGACGTCCAGCTTGCCGATCAACTCCCCGGCGAGTTTCATATCGTCCCCGGCGGCGGCCACGATCAGCGAGTTGGTCTTGCGGTCCGACAGCACGGTGACCGTCTCGGTCGTGTCGCCGCGGTCCACCCGCCCGTCAAAGAGCTTCCGGAGGGTGTCCTGCAACGTCGCTGCCGTGGCGTGCTCCAGCGGGAACACGCTGAACCCGGTGGTCTTGGCGGCCTCCTTGCGATCGAGTTGCTTGACCATCGATCCGATCGCGTCGAAGCTCTCCTTGCCGGCCGCCACGATGAGCGTGTTGGTGCGGGCGTCTGCGATGATCGTGCTGGGCAGGATCTGGTCGGACCCGCCGGCCGTGATCTCGGCCTGTCGCTTGCGGGCGAAGAAGTCCTGCAGCGTCGGGGCGAGCTTCGTGGCGTCGGCGGATTCCAGGGCGAACGTGCGGATGCCCCCGCCGGTGAGATAGTCCTCCTCGCCGTCGATCTTCCGGATGATCTCCTCGATCACCTTGAAGTTCTGCTTGCTGGCCGAGACGATCAGCACGTTCGTGCGGGTGTCGACTTCGATGGCGATCTTCTCCATCGCCTGCCGTGCGGCGTTGTCGCCGGCGGCCGCCATGCCGGGCTTGTAGAGGCCCTGGTCGATCAGACTCCGCAGCAGTCCCGCGACCCGACTGGCCGAGGCGTTCCGCAGCGGGTACATGTGCACCACGCCGGTTTTCGCTTCCGGCTCGACGTCGACCTTGCTCAGCAGATCGTTGATGAGCCCGAGGTTCTCCTTGCTCGCCGAGACAATCAGCGCGTTGGACAGCGGATCGGTCGCCACGTCCACGCGATCCTGGGGAGAAGGCGTCTGCCCCTGGGCGGTCATGGACTCCAGCCGGGCCTGGAAGATATTCTGAATCATCGGGCCGACGGACGTCGCGTCGTTGTGCACCAGCGGGATCACCGTCAGCCGGACGGCCGGGTCGTCGAGCTTGACATCGACCTTCTTCAGCAGGCCGGTGAGCACCTTCGTGTCGTCCTTGTTGGCGGCCACCATCAGAGAGTTGGTTCGCAGATCGGGCAGGATGATGGGCTTCTGCCGGGCCACGTCCTGCGTCCGGGCGGCGGCGTACCGCCGATCGAACAGGTTCTGCAGCGTGGTCGCGAGCGTTCCTGCGTTGGCCTCGGTCAGCCCGAAGACCTGGATCTTCCCGCTCAGGTCGGTGGGCGACTTGTCCATGCGGCGGGCGAGTTCCTTGACCATCGCGAAGCTCTCTCGCGACCCGCCGACCACGAGGCTGTTGCTTCGCGGGTCGGCCAATACAATCACGCGGAGGGCTTCGGCATCCTTGACGCCCAGTGCTTCCTGCCGCTGCACGCGAGCGTCCATCATTTTCTGCAGCGTGTCGGCCAGGGCGGGCGCCTCGGCGTTCTCCAGTTGAATCAGTTGGATGTCACGAACGTCGACATCCTGCTTGCCGTCCAGCTTGCGGATGACCGCGTCGAGCACGGCATGGGTGCGGTCGGAGGTGGAAATCACCAGCGAGTTGGTCCGCGTGTCGACGGCGACGGAGGGCTTGTCCCAGGGTCGCTGCGACCACGACGTCGACCCGTTGGCCAATTGCCCGATGACAGTCGCCACGCGCGAGGCGTCGGCGTTGGTCAGCGGAACCACCCGAACGGCAGCGCTGCCGCCGGGCCCGCGAACGTCCAGCGTCTCGATCGCCTGGGCGATCAGCGGCATGACGTCCGACCGGGCCGCCACCAGGATGATATTCGTAGTCGGGTCGGCCTGGATCGTCAGCGGACTGCGGTTCTTGGGGATCCGCGAGGTCCGGGAAAGCTCCTCGTTGATCTTCATGCGAAGCCGACTGACGTACGTGCGAGCGCCGGCCAGTTGAGTGTCCGGATTCTCGGTGAACGCCGCCTGCAGCATCGAGCCGATCTGGCGGGCGTCGGCGTTCTCCAACTGGAAGGCCTTGACGTCCGTGAGAATGCGTCCCTTGAACTGGTCCAGGTCGTTGACGATCGCCTCGGCCAGCGCGATCGACTCCTCCAGCCCCGACAGGACCACCGTGTTCGTTCGCGGATCAGCTGAGACGTTCAGCGGGTTCACCAGTCCCCGCCCGGAGGTACTCTTCGGCTCGGCCTTGCCCTGAACACTCGTGCCCTGCCTGCCGGCCAGCCGCTGACCCTGGGTGAAGATATCCTTGAGGATCCCCTCGACCGCCTCGGCGTCGGCGTTCTTGAGATGAATCAGCCGAACCCTGGTCCCCTCGGTAACCGGGACGGTGTCCAGCACGCCGACGATCTCGCGGAGGGCTTTGAGGTTGTCCTCCGTCGAGGTCAGAACCAGCGCGTTGGACCCCTGCGGCTTGGCGGGGTCGGCCGTGATCTTGATGGGCTTGGTCAGGTCCAGCTCGGGGATCTTCGCCTTGATGCTCGACCGCACCCGCAACAGCCGCACCTGCTCCTGCAAGGACCGCGCCTCGGGCGTGACCTGCTGGGTCGCCGAAGGCCGGAGCATCTCGTTGAGCACCTTGGCCAGTTGCTCGGCGTCGGCGCGTTTGAGCGGAACAATGAGCACCTGCGCCTGGGCGTAGGCGGGCTTTTTGTCCAGAAGCTCGATGACCTTGGAGACCTGGTCGAACACGTCGCTCTTGGCAGTGACGATGATGGACTTGGTTCGGGTATCCGCCTGGACGTCGATGGTCTCGCCCTGTTTGGTACGGACCACCTGCTTGAGCATCGCCCGCAGGGAAGCGACGATCTTGTCCGGCTGGGCGTTGGTCAGCGGATAGATACGGATCTCCGCCTGCGGGGAGACCTCCTTCTTGTCCAGTTCCTTGATCAGGCGGGCGACCTCGGTGTGCTTCTCCTTGCCGGCCGAGACGACCACGGCGTTGGTATCCCGCAGCGACGTCACGGTGACCTGATCCTTCAGCGGCGTATCCCGCGTAACGCGATACACCTGCCCCAACGCCGTCGCCACCTGCGTGTTGGTGGCATTTTTGAGATTGTAGATCTCCACGCTTTTCTTACGGTCGGCCGCCGCCTTATCCAGCGCCTGGACGACCTTGAGAATCTCGGCGAAATCCTCGTCGGAGGCGTCGACCATGATGGATCGCTGCTTCTCCAACACGGTCGTGTTGACCCGTCCAGACCCCGAAGACGTGTTCGAACCCCCACGTCGGCCACGACGATTGCCCCGGTCGCGCACCTGCATCGAACCGCCCTTTTCCAGCATCTGCTGGATGACTTTCTCGACCTCGGCCGGGTCGGCGTTCTCCAGGGAGATGATCCGGGCCTTGCCGCGCTCGGGCTTGAGGGACTCGACCTCGTTGACCCACGTGGAGACCTTCTCGAACATGGCCTTGGTGGTCGCCAGGACAATGGCGTTGGCCCGTTCGTCGGCAGAGACGCCCAGCGGATCGATGCTCTTTCTCTCTTCCTTCGCCGCCTGGGCCTGCGAACGGTAAAGATTCTCCACCATCACCGCCATGTCGCGGGCATCGGAGTTGTCCAGGCCGATGATGTACACGCCCGTGCCCACGCCCTCGGTGGCCTGGTCCAACTGCAGGGCCATCTTCATGAGCTTGTCGACTTCGTTGGTCGGACCGGCCATCACCAGCGCGTTGGATCCCGAGTCGGCCGTCACGACGACCCCCTCAGCCGCCGAACCGCCGCGCCGCCCCCGCTGCGAGCTCGACGTGCCGCCGGCCGCCTTGGTCAGCACCTCCGCCAGTTCGCGCGCCTTGGCGTGCTGCAGCAGCAGGAACTCCGTCCGCCGCGAGCCTTCCTTGTCCAACTGGGCCAGCAGCCCCTTCACCCGCGTGAGATTGTCCTCGTTGGCGGTGACGATCAGCGAATTGCTTGCCGACTCTGCCACGACGGCGACCTGCTCGTCGGCAGTGAGCTTCTGCCCGCGCTTGGGCTGGAAGGCCCGACTCAGCGCCGATGCGACCGAGTCGGCCTGGGCGTTCTCGAGCGTGAGAATCGTGCGCGTCGCCTTGCCGGAGGTTTCCTTGTCCAGCTGGGCCGCCAGCTCGCGTACCTTATCGAAGGTCTTCTCGTCGGCGCGAACCATAATCATCCGCGAATCCTGCGATGCCTCGATGACAATCGTCTGCTTCTTGACGCCCCAACCGCCCCGACCTCGACCGCCGGCCGCCTGGAAGACGCTCTGCAACACCCGGGCGACCTCGTCCGGATCGGCGTCGTTCAACGGAATCGCCTTGATGGGGAACGTCACGTCGGCCGGCGCGTCCATCTCGTCGATGAGTTTGGCGATCTGCGACTGGTCGCGCTCCGTCGCTCGCACGACGATCGAATTGCTCGAACTGTCCCCGGCGATGCGCGTCTGGTCGGTCGTGGACTTGGCCCGCTGCTGCTTCTGCCACGCCTGCTGCAGCGTCCATCCCAGCGAACGGGCCTCGCCGTGCTTGAGCTTGTATACCCGCACGACCACCTGGTTGCCGGTGGATTCGCTGTCGAGGTCCTTCATAATCTCCGCGACCAGCTCATGCTTCTTCTTACTGGCCGAGACCACAACGCGGCTGCCGGGCTCGTCGGCCACGATGACGACGGGGACCTCCGGCGTATCACCGCTTCGCCCGCGTCTGCGGCGGGATCCGGAATCGCTCTGGAAGACCTTCTGCAGCGCGGTCACCAGCGAGTTGACGTCCGCGTTCTTGATCGGATAGGTCTTGAAGACGGGCACGGTCTTGCCCTCTGCCGCGGAGTCCAGCTGCAGCGCCATCGCCATAAGTCGATCGAGCTCCTTGCTGGGTCCGCTGAGCACGAGGGCATTGCTGGCAGCGTCGGAGGTGACGGTGACCCCGTCGGCCGATGTGTCGCCGCTGCGTCGCCCGCGCCGCGGACTGCTCCCGCTTCCACCGGCGACGGCGGAGAGCACCTCGGCCAGGTCGGCCGACTTGGCGTGCTTCAGAACGATGTACTCGGTCCGCGTGCCTTCGACCGCTTCGCTGTCCAGCTTCGCCAGCAAGGCCTTGACCTTCTCCAGGTCGCGCTGGTTGGCCGTCACGATGACGCTGTTACTGGCGGGCTCGGCGACGATATTGACCGTCTCGTCCGAGCCCCCGCCGCGCCGCCGCCCCCGCTGGGGCGCAAACGCCTGCGACAGCGACGAGGCGATGGTCACCGCGTTGCCGTTCTCGATCGGCAGGATGGTGCGCGTCAATCCGCCGGTGGCCTCGGTGTCCAGCTTGACCGCCAGGGACCGGATGCGCTCGAATGTCTCTTCGTCGGCACGCACCATCAACGTCCGGGAGCTTTCGTCGGCTTCGATGAGCACGCCCTTGCTCGGGGTGGTGGCCCGTCGACCCCGTCGGCTGGGCGAGCTGCCCCCCCCGGCGAAGAGGCGCGTGAGCGTTTCGGCAATGGCAGCCGGCTCGCCCTTGGTCAACTGGATGGTATGCACCGTGGTCTCGGCGTTCGGCGCGACGTCCATCTGCTCGATGAGCGAGGCGATTTTCTCGTGCTCCGCTCCGGTCGCGCGGATGACGATCGCGTTGCTGCTGCTGTCGGCCGAGATGCGCAACGTCGCTTCCTGGTCGCCTCCGCCCCGCCGACGACGCCCGCCACCCGAGGAGGCCCCTTCCAGGGAGGCCGCGATCGCCGAGGCGATTCCGTCGGCCTGGGCGTGGGTGATGCGATAGACCTTCACCGTCAGATCGTCGTCGCTCTTGGCGTCATCGAGATCGGCGATAACCTGTGCGATCAGCTCGTGCTTGTCCACCGGCGCGGAGACCACCACCTGTCCGCCCCGCGCGTCGCCCGTGATGACGATGGGCTCTTCCTGCTGCCCCTTCGAGCCGCGCCGCGAACGGCTTTGCCGAGGTGAGGTGGCGTTGAAGATCTCCTGCAGCGTCGCCACCGTCGCCTTGACCTCGGCGTGCTTGAGTGGATACATCCGCACCGCCGCCAACGCGGTGGCCGCCGACTGGTCCAGCTCCTGGATGAGCCCGCCGATAAGCCCCATCGCGTCGGCCGGCGCCGCCACGACGACGGAGTTGGTCTTCGTGTTGGCCGAGACACTCACCTGGGTGGCGGTGTCCACGCGGGCCACGCCGTCGGCACGCTTGAGCTCGATGACCTGGCGGATCGTCTCCGCCCGCTGCTGGGTGGGAGTGGGCTTCCTGCCGCGAGGCGACTTGCCCCGGGGGGCTTGACCGTCCTGGCCGGACAAGCGGAACAGCTCGCGCAGATTCTCGGCGACCGCTTCGGCGTCGGTATTCTTCACCTTGAAGATCCGCACCTCCGAGACGACCGTCGAGACCTGGTCCAACCGTTGGATCAACGGCTCGATCAGCTCCAGGTCGCGGGGCTTGGCCCGGACGATCACGCTTTTGGTGCGCACGTCGGGCACCACCGTCACGTCCGGCTTGTAGGGCGCGGGTGCCGGCTCGCCCTTCTTGCGTTGGGGCTTCTGCTTGGGCTGAACCGGGTTAAAGAGCTTGTCGATCGTCTCAGCCACGGTGAGCGGATCGGCCTGGGCGACCTTGAAGACCTTCAGCTCCGCCTCGATGGCGCCCTCGCTGGTGGCGAGCTGATTGATGAGCGACTCGATGTTATCCAGCTCCCGCCGCGTCGCGGAGATCACCAGCGCATTGGTCCGCTTGTCCACCGCGATGGTCACCCGCGGGCGGGAGACGTCGAGAATTTTCTCCTTGCCCAGCTCGCTCTCTGCCGGGTCGGCCGGGACGTTGGCGTCGTCCGGGGCGTTCGGGTCGGGGGCGAAGTGCGGCAGCGTGATCGGGCTGCCCTCGTCGCCATTGTCCTTCTTGCTCTTGCGGTCCGGGAGCTTGTCGGTGATGACGATCTCGCTCTCGGTCATCTGGCTGTAAACCTGGCGGATCAACTGGGCCATCTTCTCGGCCCGCGTGTCCTTGAGCGTCACCACGCGGACGCGAACGTTGTTGTCCTTGGCGGCATTGTCGAGCTTCTCGACGATCTGCATCATCGCCTTGAGGTCGGCGTCTTTGCCGATCAGCGTCAGGGCGTTGGTGAAGTAGTCCGGCTCGATCACCGGGCGATCCTGCGCGCGGCGGGGCTTGAACATCCCTTCCAGCTGCTCGGCCACGGTGGCGGCGTCGGCGTTGTCCAGCCAGACATATTCGACGTCGCGCTCGGCCTTCTCTTCCTTGTCCAGTCGGGACAGAATGTCCTCGACCAGGGCGAAGTGCGCCGAGGTGGTGGACACCACCAGGCTGTTGGTGCGCGTGTCGGCCGTCACGCTGAACGGCACGGACGGGGCCTTGCGCCGGCCCCGGGTCTGCTGGCGGATGATGTCGCGGAACAGCGTGCCGATCGAGTCGGCCAACTCGCCGGCCTGGGAGTTGGCCAGCGGATACACGCGCACCTCGACGTCGCCGCCGGTGGACTCCTCGTCCAGCTTCCGGATCATCGCGACGGTCTCTTCCACCAGCGACGCCGGCCCGCGGACCAGCACACTGTTGGAATTGGTCTCGGGCGTGACGGTCACGGACGTTTCACCGCTGGAGCCGCGACGGTATCGCCCGCCCTTCTGCCCCAACGCCTCCGAGACGCCGGCGGCGAGAGAATCCGCCTGCGCCTTCTCCAGGCGGACGATGCGGATGGTCGAGTCGGCCTGGTCCTTCGAGTCGAACTGCTGGATGAGCTGATCGGCCAGGGCGAGCTTCTCGGGCGTGCCCTGCACGACGACGGAGTTCGTGGAGCTCATCGCCACCACGCGCGCGGTTCCGCGCGTCATCGGGGCCCGACGGTATCGGCTTCGCCCGCCGGACGATCCGGTGAGCATCGGTTCGAGCACCGCAACGATGTCGGCTGCCTTGGCGTGCTTCAGTTGGAAGGTCCGCGTCTGAATCGCCAGCGTCGTCGCGTCGGCGTCCAGCGAGCGAACCATCTCGACGACGGCAGGAACTTCACCGCGAGGGCCTCGCACCAGGACGCTGTTGGAATTGGTCTCGGCGATGACGGTGACGGTCTCATCATCGTCGCTCGAGCTGCCTCGCCCCCATCGGGAACGACGCGAGCCCTGCCCGGACAACGTTGCATTGACGGCCTCGGCGAGCGACGAGGCGTCGGCGTTGGTCAGCCGAACGATTTCAACGGCGGGCGTGGCACCCGAGTCGGCTGCGTCGAACTGCTCGATGAGCGTCTCGGCGAGCGTCATTTCCTTCTTCGGGGCCTTGACGACAATCGCATTGGCCGCCGCAACCGCCGAGATGGTGATCTGCGCCTGCGACGAACCCCGGCTGCGACGTCCCCAGCGCGAACGGGTCTGCTGTTGGCCGGTGACGACCTCCTGCAGGACCGGGACCAGGTCCGACGCCTTGGCATGCTGCAGGCGGAATGTGCGTGTGGTCATGGTCATCCCGCCGGCCTCGGCGTCGATCTCCTTGACCATCGTCACCACCTCGCCGACGCGAGCCCCGGGCCCGCGAACCAGCACGCTGTTGGAGTTGGTCTCGGCGATGACCACGACCTTGTCGCCGTCGCCGCCGGACGAGCCGCCCCGACGCCGGCGCGATGGGCCTGTGCCCTGGCCGGAGATGGTCGCGTTGACCGACTCCGCGAGCGACTCCGCCTGGGCATGCTGCAGTCGCACCAACTCGACTTTCGCCTGGGCGCCGGACTCCTCGGAATCGAACTCCTTGATGAGCGCCTCAGCCAGCGAAAGCTCAGCCGGCGGCGCCTTGACGACGATCGCGTTGGCTCCGCTCACCTTGGATATGCGGATGTCCTTCTTACCGGCCGACGCCCCGCCGCGTCGGCCCCAGCGCGAGCGCGACGTCGATTGGCCGCTCAGCATCTCTTCGAGCATTTCCACCAGGTCGGAGGCCTTGGCGAACTGCAGCTTGAATGTCTTCGTCTCGGAGGTGACCGCGCCGGCGTCGGCGTCGAGCTTGCGGATCATCTCGACGACGGTGGGCACCTCCCCCGCCGGCCCGCGAACCAGCAGGCTGTTGGAGTTGCTCTCCGGGGTAACCATGGCCGTGTCGCCGGCAGGCTCGCTTCCGCGGCCTCGGCGCGGCCGACCGCCGCCGGACTGCTTCCGGAGAATCGCGTTGACCGAGTCGGCCAGCGAGTCGGCCTCGGCGTGCTCCAGCTGCACCATCTCGATGGCGGTCTGGGCGGTGCTGTCTTCCACGTCGAACGTGCGGACCAGTTCCTCGGCCATCGCGAGCTTGTCCGGGGGGCCCTGGACGATGATCGTGTTCGCCGCCTTCATCGACGCGATGCGAACCTGCCCGGTGCTGCTGGCGGAGCGACGCGACCAGCGCGAACGAATGTTGGTGCTCTGCGTGAGCGATTCAAGCACCGGCAGCATGTCGTCGACCTTGATGAACTTCAGCTTGAAAGTGCGCGTCTGGGACGCCAGCGTGGTCGACTCGCCGTCCAGCCGCTCGATCATCGCGACGACCTCGGGCACCTGCGTCTTCGGGCCACGAACCAGCAGACTGTTGGAGTTGCTCTCGGGAATCACCACGACGCGCCCGCCGGTATCGTCACTCCCGCGACGCCCCCATCGACTCCGCGACGGGCCGCCCTCGCCCGCGAGCGTCTGGTTTACCGCCTCGGCCAGCGAAGCCGCCTCGGCGTTGGCGAGCTTGACAATCTGCACGTCGGTATTGGTTCCCGCATCCTCGCGGTCGAACTGCTTGATGAGCGTCTCAGCCAGCGCCATCTGCTCCTGGGGCGCCTTGACCACGATCGAGTTGGCCGCCTTGACGGCAGTGATGGTCACCTTCGCGCCGCCGGAAGAGCTGCCGCGACGTCGACCCCAGCGGGAGCGCGCCTGCGACTGCTCGCCGGTGACCAGTTCCTGGAGGATCGGCGCCAGATCGCCGGCCTTGGCGAACTCGAGTTTGAACGTCCGCGTCGCGACCGTCATCGAGGCGGCGTCGGCGTCGATCTTGCGGATCATCTCGACGGCCTCGGCGACTTCCGTGCCGGGCCCGCGGGCGATGACGCTGTTGGAGTTGGTCTCAGCCGTGATGCTCACGCCGTCCGTATCCGCCGGCGCGTTCCAACGACGACGACGCGACGAGCCACCCCCTCGCGTGAGAACCGCCGAGACCGTCTGGGCGAGCGTGTCGGCCTGGGCGTTGACCAGCGGAACGATCTCGATGGTCGTCTGCAGGCCGCTATCTTCGGTATCGAACGACTTGATGAGTTCTTCGGCCAGGGCAACCTTCGCCGGAGGCGCCTGGAGGACGATCGTGTTCGCCAGCTTCATCGTGGAGATGCGAACCGTACCCCCGCCCCCACCGCCACGCCGGCCTCGCCGACCGCCGCTCGGTGCCGCCGACAGCGTGGTCTCCAGCACGGGGACCATGTCCTCGGCCTTGACGTACTGCAGCTTGAACAGCCTGGCCTTCATCGCCACAGCCGCCGACTTGGTGAGCTTCTCGATGAGCGGCTCGATGTCCTCGAACTGCCCCTCGGTGGCGGCGATGAGCACCTGGTTCGTGCCCGAGTCCGCCTCGAAGCGCGGGTCCGGCTCGCCCGTCGTGCTTTGCCCCCGGCCGCGTCGACTTCTCGTGCTGCCGAACAGTCGCTGCAGCGACCGGGCGATCTCGCGGGCGTCGGAGTTGGTCAGTTGGTACGTCCGCACCTCGACCTGCCCGCCCGATTCGTCGGTATCGAGCGTGGCGATCAGCGAGGTGATTTCCTTCATCTTCGAACGCGGAGCGTCGATCACGAGCATCTTGTCGCCCGGGGCCGGCGTGATTGTCACACCGCCGGGGTCTGTGGCGGACGTCGATCGCCGTCGTCCCCACCGCGACCGCCGGGTGCTGCTTGACCCGCCGGGGAACATCTGCGTGAGAACTTCGGTCATCGCCGCGGCGGAGGTGTGCTTCAGCGGGACGGTCTTCGTTTCGCGGGCTTCCTGCTGGGTGGCTGTGTCGAGCTTGGCGACGATCTTCTCGATCATCTCGCGCTTGGACTCGGGCGCCCGCAGCAGGATGGAGTTGGTCAGCTTGTCCGGCTCGATGAACACGTCCTCCGGATCGCCTCGACGCGAGCGCGGCAGCATCGCGCTGATCTTCGCGACGAGGTCCTCCGCCTTGGCCGATTCCAGGCGGATCATCACGAACGGCTCGACCTTCTCGGTGGACGGGACGTCCAGGGACTCCACCAGTTGCGCGATGGCCTTCTGGTCGTCGTCGGCCGCCGAAACCAGCAGGCTGTTGTTCCGCTCGGAGGCGGTGATCGTCACCGGTGCCTTGGTGGACGCCCCCCGGCTGTAGCGACTCCGACGTCCGCCGCCATAGAGCGACTGGAGCGTGCGGACCATCTCCCCTGCCTTGGCGTGCTGTAACGGAATGAGCTTCGTGGTCGGCGTGGCGACATCCTCGGTGGATGCCTTGATCTTCTCCAGCACCTCCTGCACATGAGGCCACTCCGTCGGGGTGGCCGAGATAATCAGCGTGTTGCTGCCTCGTGTCGCCGAGACGCGCAGCGTGCTGGTGGATCGCGCCCGGCCTCGCGAGTCGCGTGTCTGGCGGGAGAAGGTCGTCTGCAGTGCCCGCGCGATGGTGGACGCGTCGCCGCTCTTGAGCGTGACCACATGCACCTCGCGGGCTTCCACCTTGGTCTCCACGTCGAGCTTCTCGATCAGCGAAGCCGCCATCTCGATCGACCCGCCCGGACCGGCGATAATCAGCGCGTTGTTCCGTGGATCCACGCTGACCGACACATCGGAAATCCGCCGACCCCGCGAGTCTCGCTTCGAGACGGCGTTGGCGATCACCCCCGAAAGCTGCTCGGCGTCGGCGTGCTTGAGCGTGAAGATCTGCGCCCCGCCCGAGATCGTCGTCGCCTTGTCGAGACGCTCGATCAGGTCGGCGACGGCGTCCATCTCGTTGACCGGCGCGGAGACCACCAGGCGATTGGTGGCTGTGTCCGCCACCACGCGCACGTCCTTCCGGATGACGGGTTTCTTCTTGCCTCGGACCTTTTTGGCCGTCCCCTGAATGACGGCGTTGATCGTCTTGGCGACGTCCTCTGCCTGGGCCTTCTCGAGGGCGAAGATGCGGATGTCCCCGCTTTCGACGCCGCCTTTGATATCGAGCTTCTTGATGAGTTCCTCCGCCATCGCGAGCTTGTCGCCCGCACCCAACAGCAGGATGGAGTTGGTACGCTCATCGCTCACCGCCGTGACGGCAGATGGGGTGTTCTGCACCTCGTACTGGCGCGTCTGGGGGTTGTACACCCGTCGCTTGCCCGAGCCGAACAGCTTGCCGATCATCTCCGTGACCGTCTTGGCCGAGGCGTTTTCCAGCGGGTAGCTCTTCATCTGCCGTTCCACGAGCGACTGGGTATCGAGCATCTTGAGCAGATCGCGGATGCGTTTGATCTTCGAGAGGCGGTCGGTGATGATCAGGCCCTTGCCCTTGGGGAGCACCGAAATCGATCCCCATGAGGACACCCATCGCACGATGGCCTTGGAGGCGGTACCCGCATCGAGGAATTTCAGCGGCAGCACGACCGTGACGATCTGCGACTCGCGAAGCTTCTTGGCATCGCTGGTGTCCAGGCCTTTGAGGATCTTGCTCTTGGCGCCGATGTTGGTCAGCTCGACCAGGCGGAACCAGCGTTCCTCCTCGACCAGGGCGTAGCCTTGCATCTCCATAATCGTATTCAACGTGTCGAACGCCTCGTCGAAGGAGTACTTTCTGCTGTCGTAGAACGTCAGCGTTCCGGGCACGTTGTAGTCGCCGATGATCGGCTTGCCGGCGATCTGCGCGAAGCGACGGATGACATCCTTATAGGATGCCCCGTCGAACTGGAAGCGGATCCTGCCGCGAGGTTCCTTGGCCGATTCAACCTTTCCGTCGTCGGCCCGGTTCTTTTCGACGGCAGCGTTGGCGTCGAGGGAGGCGGACCGGGCCTTCTCGACCGCAGCGTCGGCGTCGGGGGAGGCGGACCGGGCCTTTTCGACCGCAGCGTTGGCGTCGAGGGAGGCGGACCGGGCCTTTTCGACCGCAGCGTTGGCGTCG
>JBKHCL010000079.1:0-15509 GCA_046541875.1 Phycisphaerae bacterium
GCTAGTTGCTAGTTGCTAGTTGCTTAGAGGATTATGCACGAAGGCGGCGATCAGTTCCAGCATTCCCAGCCGACCGAGATTGCCTGAGGCGAAACGCCGGTCGAACTCGGTCTTCAGCGCGGCACGATGGCTGGGCGGAGCGTAGGCCAGCGAGAACACCAGTTCGCGGTCGGGCAGCTTGTCGGGCGGGACATTGCCCGTGAGTGTCGCCATCGGCGTATCGGGGTACATCCCCTGTCCCTGCGCCACCCACCGGGCCGCCACGTACGGCCAGACCCATTTGGCGGATTTGTACTTCTTCCCCTTGGCGACCTGGGACATCTGGTGGCGCACCTGCTCGCGGACGGCTGCGTCGCATCGCTTGAGGATGTAGGGCAGCGACTGGAACTTGCCCGTCCGGCGGTATCGCGTCTTCGCCGTTTCCCACTGGGCCTGGAGCCATTCGTACTTGCGGTGGTTGGCCCGGGCGTATCCGGCGTCGACACCGGGATATTCCACGCTCACCAGCGGGCCGACCGCGTCGATGAGGATGCGGTGAACGCCCTTGGCCAGTACGACCACCGTGCCCAGCGGAACGCGTTGCCCGTCGATGTAGACAGCCGATCGCATATCGCCGAATTGCCGACGCGCCGGCAGTTGGAAGGCCACCTCTTTCTCGGCCTGCAGCACCGAATAGAGCAGGTACCGTCGACCTTCGGGCTGGGTGGGCAGCACCAGCACGTGTCGGCCGGTCTTGATGCCCGCGATTTCGCGCGTGGGCTCGCTGCCCAGTCGCCCGAACACGTACCCTTTGCCTGCATAGCGGATGCGCGTGCCCGGTGTGATGTCGGCCTTGGCGGGCCCGCCGAGGTCCGCCAGCGGCCCGGCCGCCACGGGTTCCTTCTTCGCGCCGCGGGGCATGGGGCCGGCCACCAGCCAATGGCCGATCGGCTTGCCCGCTTGGATATCGTTGAGGGGCACGTCCTTGGCGACTTTGAGATCCGTCGCAGCGGGGAAGTCCATGACCTTTGGTGGCTCGCGGTAACGGTCCATGGTGAAGTAGGTCGCCTGCTCCTCCAGCAGCGAGAGGCAGCCCAGTGCGGGAATCGCCAATACCGCGCGGTGGGCGGAGAACACCCCGCCGGGCCCGAGGCGCGTGGTGAACTCCATGCGCACCCACGCCCGCGTCTCGCGGACTTCCCGGAACTCGTCTTCGGTCAGGAACGGGTGCGTCAGATCGTACGCCCAGGGATACATCGAGAGCGGTTCGGGCAGCCGTTCGCCGTGCTCGCCGATGTAGGGATACTGCCTGGTGCGGGGCATGAGCAGCGCCGCGGCCCGTCGGCCATGGCGCTCGTCGTCGAACAGCGTCGCCAGCAGTCCGTGGCCCATCGCCTTCTCCACGCCCGGTTGCCAGTTGGTCACGTAGTCCAGCTTGGTCTTGTAGAGCATTTTTCCATGTGACAACCGGCGCCGGATATGTCCCAGCACCCGCCGGCCGAACCGTGTGCGAGCCCGCTGTCGCAGACGGGGCAGATCTTCCGGGCGGAAGAACAGCCTCGGGTGCAGCCCCTCCTTCAGCTCGCGCGTCGGTCGCTTCGACCAGTCTCGCCCGTAGGCCACCACGTTGACCGGTCCGTTGGCCTTGTCGTAGTTGCAATGGCCGTCGTAGCTGCCGGTGAGCGTCCCGCTCTTCTCGCTGAGTGTGACGGTGTACTCGCCCATCGCCGATCGTCGCCACAGGTCGTTGCGGTAGACGATCTGCATCGCGAGCGTCCGTCCGTCGTCGGAGACCTTTGTGATCCGCCCGTCATGCACGCGTTTGTTGAAGTCGATGGATACCCCCAGAAAGTCCCGGTCCCACTTGCCGTCGCGCCGGACCAGGTCCATCGCCACGTCGTGTTTGCTTGTGGTTCCGCCGCCTCGATTGGTATGGATCGCTTCTGGCAGTTCCAGGCGGACCACGCCATTGTCGGGCAGCGTGTTGGCCTGACTCTTCAGCGGGGTCACCAGCGCTCCTGCGGGATAGAGCGATCCGTAGGCGTTGGCGTCGGGCTCGCCGAGAAGCAGGTCACCCGGCGGGTTGGGCGCGGGCAGGGGGGTGTCAACCGATTCGGCGATCTTCGCCCGGGCGGCGGCTACGCGGTCGGCCAGGCCGTCGACTCCCTGCGCCAAGGCCAGGTCCAGCGCGGGCAGGGCTGCCGGGGAGCGCATCTCGCCCAGGGCATCCACCCACATCCCCAACTCCGCCGCATCGGGGAAAATGCGCCACCGGGTGATCGCCTCGGCCACCGGTTTGGCGGCGGGGGCGCCGATCTCGGCGCATGCCCGGGCGGCGGCCTCCTCAGCCGGCGGGGGGTATTCCCCGTCGATGGTTTCGCGAACGAGCGGGGCGATGGCGGGCTCGCCGATCTTCGCCAGGGCGTCCGCCGACGCGGCGATGAGCGAACGTAGCTGCTCGTGGGTGAACCCCCGTCGCCCCGCCCCGGCGGTGCAGAGTTTGAGAATGGGCAACACGCCGCGGGCATCCTCCGTGGCAGCCAATACCGGCAGGGCGGCGAGTCTTTCGGCGTAGCTTGGCTCGCTCCGCGCAAGTTGGAGGATCACCGGCAACAGACGTTGCGACTGGGAGCGGATGGCCTGGTCGGCGGCGGCGGCGACGTTGGGGTCGGGGTCCTGTTGGGCGCGGGCGACCCCGCCAAAGCCGGCTGACCCGCCCCGGGCTGCCAATGCTCTGGTCGCGGCGATGCGAACCTTCGGTGAAGGGTCCGACAGGAGCGTGTCGGTGAGCTGTTCCAGCGGGTCCCCGGGCGGCGCGGTGCGCAGCAGGTCGGCCAGCGCGACGCGTACCCCGGTCGCCTCATCCCGGGCGAGGCTGCGCACAACAGGTTGGTTCGGGTCGGCGCTTGATCGGGCCAGGCCGCCGGCAAGTTGCGCCCGCAGTGTCTCGTCGGGGTCGTCCACGAGCGGTTCCAGTGCGCGCAGGGCCGACGGCGTTGCGATACGCGACAGCGACCATGCCGCCGCCCGGCGATCGGCGTCGTCGTCGGTCTTGAGGATCGGTGCGATGTACGGGACCGCCCGGGCGATACGGTGCTCGCCCAGCCGACGGGCTTCCTCGGCCCGGGTGGCCGGGTCGGCCAGGCGCTGTATCGATTCCTCGGTGAACACCCGCTCGACCCACAGAGACGGCCAAATCCAGGCATAGAAGGCGGCCCCCAGGGCGACGATGGTCAGGGCGATGACGATGGCGGTCGCCACCCGTCCCCCGCGATTCGTCAATGAATGCATGAATACCTGCCCGTGCCTTTCGGAAATGCGTCCACGCCTGGGTCGTCGGCTGCTCGATTTGATACGGTCGACCCACATAATGCAACCGCACCGGATTGGAATGGTTCTGCATCGAGTTGGGTTGCTTGCAGAAACCGGCCTTGCATGCGAGAATCCTCCAGCCGATAGCGGGCGGCCAGGTCGGCTGAGCCCGACGTTTCCCGATTGCGAGGACCCGATGAAACTCAAACGACATGAAGAGAATCCCATCGTCGCTCCGGGAGGATACTCCTGGCGGCGGGTGGCGACGTTCAACCCCGGCGTGGTGCTCGACGAGGACGGCGTGTTCTGGATGCTCGAACGGGCGTGCTCGAACCTCGCGCCGTTGCACAGCCACTTCGGGCTGCTGCGAAGCGACGACGGAATGCACTTCGAGCACGTCAGCGACGAGCCGGTCTTCACGGCCGCCCAACTGGGCACGCCGCGCGGCACGGTGGAAGACGCCCGCGTGGTTCGCATCGACGGGACGTACTACATGACGTATGTGCACCGCAACTACGTCTCGTCGTGCTATCCCAATGGCGTGGGCATTCCGCTGTACTCCGACCCGTCGGACGTGCCGGACGAGGACCTGAACAACTACCGTTCCGGCGTGGCGAAATCCGCCGACCTGCAAAATTGGGAAGACCTCGGACTGGTCACCGGCGAGGCCCTCGACGACCGCGACTGCGTGTTGTTCCCCGAGAAAATCGACGGCCGATTCGCCATGCTGCGTCGCCCCATGAATTTCGTGGGCCCGGAGTTCGGCTGCGACGGTCCGAGCATCTGGCTGAGCTACTCCGACGACCTGCTGGAATGGACGACGCCGGCGCTTGTGGCGACTCCCGAGAACGCCTCCTGGGAGGGCGGCAAGATCGGCGCGGGCGCCACCCCCATGAAGACCGACGACGGTTGGCTGATCATTTACCACGGCGTGGACGAGTCCGTCACGTACCGATCCGGCGTGATGCTTCTGGATCTCGACGATCCGACGAAACTCGTCGCCCGCAGCCCGGAGTTCATCCTCGAGCCCGAGGAGTACTACGAACGGACCGGGCTGATCATCCCCCACGTGGTGTTCCCGTCGGCCAACGTCGTCAAAGACGACACCGTCTTCATCTATTACGGCTGTTGCGATACGTGCATCTCGCTGGCGACGGTCCCGCTGGGCGACCTGCTGGACTACGTGCTGCAGTATCGGCGATAGAGACCGCCATATACCAGCAACACGGCCTGCCGCCTTCGCTACTTTCCGCGCTGCAACGTCTTGCCGTCGTAGTGGTACGTCGTCTTGCCGACGGTGATGGTGCGCGTCTCGCCATCGGCGGAGATGGTCACCTTCGGCGGATCGGCCTTCTGCAGCGTGATCACCGAGAGGATGGTCACCGGGGGGAGCTTGGCCTCCCGCTGCATGCGCTTGCGATGCAGGTCGTCTTCCATATCCTCGATCAGTTCGCCGTTATCGCTGTCCAGTGAGGGAGGTCCGCTGTCCGGGGCCGGGTCGTCGCCCGGGGTCACGTCGCCGCCGGAACGGATGATCTCCTCTCTGCCGGCGTCCAGTTGGTTCTTCTTGAGCTTCTCGATCTTCGAGACATGCCGGTGCAGCTTCGCTTCGAGGATCGTGCCCTTCTGGTGCTTCCCGATAGCCGAGCGGGTGTGCAGGTTAAGGCCCGCCGGGCCGGCGAACGTGATGGCCATCGTCCCGTCGACCTTCTTGGGCGTCACCAGCACGGTCCGCTTGTTCACCGTCAGCGTGGGGCGACGGCGGTTGTAGGCGGTGGTGGTGTACACCCGGTCGAGGTCCATCCGCCAGACCTTCTCCCGCTTTCCCGCCCCGGAGATCCGGTCGGCCGTGATGACCGTCAGCGCGCCCGACCCGGAGATGGTGTCCACCAGGACCGATCGCTGCAGGGCGATGTTGGGGTCGGTCTTGGCGAGAATCGGCCGGCCGCGGTGCGTCCTGCCGACGATCTCGCGGAGCTTATCGAGCGTCATCGTGATGGTGGCGGATCCGTCTTCCCGCGTGCGGAGGTGTGTGACTCTCGCCGGGGCGACCGGCAGCATGTTTCGCACGGAGATGTTGTTCATCTGGCCGTAGTCTCCCGGATCCCACCCGCCATGGCGCGTTCGCGCCCATCGCCGTCCGAACGCCTGGATCTGCAAATGCCCTGCCTGGTAGATCGACTCGTCCACGCCCGTGCTGCCGGCCTGCACCATCGCGAAGGGGGCCTGCTCCCCGCTCCAGTTCCCGATGCACGTCAGCGCCTGTCCCGACGGGTGGAACCGTGCCGCGGGATATTTCCGCGAGGGATGAATCGCCTCTGCCTCCAGCGGGTGGGTAGCCAGGGCGACTGCCGCGTCCATCGGGCGACGCAGGGCGAGGGTGTGGTTGTCCAGGTACCACCGCGCGATGCGCCGGTCCTCCCGGGACATCAGAAACGCCCCCTGCGAGACCATCGTGTCACACGCACGGGTGGCGTGGTGCCCCCTCAGCCGGGCGGCGATGGGCATGAGCTTCCGCAGCCCGTCGTTGGGGTCGGGGACCTGGCCGAGCACGTTGCGAACGGCCAGCAGCATCGGCAGGACGGTTTCGTGGGTGTCCCAGCCGCCCCAGCCGTCGGGGGCGACCGCCTCATCGAGATACCGCCGCACCGACCGCCGCAGGACCGTGGCGCTGCGGAGCATTTCGTTGGAGAACACGTCGTCGCCGCTGTAAGCGTGGCGGGCGTGTCGGGCCCGGGCCACGTCGGCGGCGTGCATCCGCGGGGTATACTCGCGGAGCTTGGGGGCCTGGGCGGAGTAGCCGCCGAAGACCGGTACGTCCACGAGGATCGGGAACAGCCCCTCGCCCAATCGCACCAGCTCGCCGTCGCGCACGCGTTTGCCGTTGATCCACATGCGCGTCCCTTCCGACCGCGACCGCCAGTTGGGCAGCGCCTGGATGACCCTTTCGCGCTCGTTTCGGAGCACGGTGTAGAGCACCACGTTGATTCGCGGGCGTCGGCCCGTCTGCTTGTGCCATTTCCGCGCGAGGCGGATGCCAGGCCAATGCCCCCCGCCGGTGGCGCTGGTCCAGTAGCGGGCGCAGTTGCGGGCGTAGATGCTCGGCGGCGTGGTCTTCGAGCGGGCATTGGTCGGCAGATACAGGCGAAACTCCAGCGTCTCACCATCGACCTCGACGGCCTCGCCGGGCTTGGCTCGCAGCGTCTCCCAGCCGCCAAGGCGGGCGATGTACTCGTCCTGGCTGCCCCGGGGGAAGGGCCCGTTCACCAGCCAACGGCGGAACATGGTGTCGTCTTCAAGGGTGACCACGGGCGTGCCGATTGACGGGTCGTACCCGTCGGCGGGCTCGATGCGGCGGACCTCGTTCATCGCGGGAGGCTGATAGACAGGTGGCTGATCGCCCACCAGCGCCAAGGCTGCCATCGCCGCTGCCGCCCGGAACTTGGCGGCCTTGGTGTGCGTTACCGAGTGGACCTCGAAGTCGGTCTGGTCGTTGGCGAAGTGGTACCGCTGGGAGGTGCCCAGCAGGTCGTCCAGGTCGTGACGATGGGCCAGGTCGCGGACATTCTTCTCCAGGAAGGCGTAGACCAACTCGCGTTTCTCGGGCGTCCATGCGTCTTTGCACAGGTCGTACGAGGCGGCCGTCCCCATCAGAGCGTAGGGGTGAATCCACCAGCCACCGTAGTAGTAGGAGTTGTACATAGGTCCGCCGAACTGCTCTGCCGCGATCTCGGCGTACTGCTGCTCACCGGTGAGCTGGTAGAGCAGCCCCCAGCCGGCCGCCCACATCGGGCCCATGGTGTGCTCGGCCTGCGGGTAGCGATACCCGTAGCCGTACTTGCGGGCCCGCTCGAGCATGTCCTTCAGCTCGGCGATGATTTTCTGCCCGGCCGGCGTCTTGGCGCGACGGCGCAACTCGGCCAATTCGCTCTTGCCGAACAGCAGTCGGGGGTGCTCACCGGACGCCGGCGCGGTGAACCCGTCCACGCGAGTAACGTGAGGCCGAAGCGTTCCGATCGCCTTGCCGCGGGTGGTGGCGGTCTTGAGATAGGCGTGGAGACGGTTTCGCACCGTAGGCTGAGACCAGCTCTTCTGGCCGGGCTCGCGCCCCATGCCCCATCGCTCCTCGATCCGATCGATGACGGCGGGGCGGTGCGTGTCGGTGGTCTTGAGCGTGAAGGTGCCCGTCACGGCGTTGGCGTCCGGGGTGAGCGTGAGCGTCAGCTCGCCCGGTCCGCCCAGCACGCAAGGCCGATGGCGCGACGGGTTGATCTCCATCGCGATCGTCAGCGTCACGCTGCCGTCGTCGCCGGTCTGCTGGGACGTCACCCGCCCCAGGTGCTCCTGGCCGGGGATGTACTTCGTGAAGCCCCAAACGGGCCCAGCCCACTTCCCGTCGCGGCAGGTGAGGTCCAGTTGCAGGTCCTGCGTGGCGGGGAACGGAACGCGGCGGTCTGTCCGCAGCGTCTTGAACGACAGCGCATCGGTCAGCGTGAGACGCACCCGCCCGTCGAAGGGGTCAGCCTGGTCGGCGAGGGCCGAGGCGGCCGATAGCGTCATTGCCGTAAGCAGTATCGCGGACAAAACCGCGGTGGTTCGTCGGGGGTCGGCCATCATTTTGCATCCTTGGTTTTCGGCTCGAATGTGATCAGGTGCTCGCGGTAGCGGACGCCGACGTCGCCAACGCTGAGCAGCTCGCGGGCGTCCTTCGGCGCGACGACCACGGGGGGCGCCTCGCCGGTCTGGATGGTGAGCACCACCACGCAGCCGGCGATGGCACGGAGGAACCGGTCGCCGCCGCCCATCTTCGTCGAACTGGTGTGCCGAAAGAGCTTGTTGAGGACCGCCTGGGCGTCGGCCTGGTCCCGGGCGGGGTCCTTGGTGGTCTCCTTGGGGATGTCGAACGGGGCTTCGATCTCCAGCTCGATGGTGTTGGGATCTTCCCAGTCGACACCCTCAGCCAGCTTGCGGATCTCGTTGAGCTTGGCGGCCATGCTGTCCTGGAGCATCTGCTCGTTGGTTTTCCCGGGCGGTGTCATCGCACAGCGGATGCGTCCCTGTCGGCCTTCGGCGGGTGGGCGGTACGTGATGTAGCCGGTCGGCGGATAGACCATGGTCCCGGTGAGCGTCGCGTTGGCGTCGGGCGGGGCGATGGTGAAAGTTCGCCCCTGGATGCTCACGTGCTCGGCGGGGATGTTGCCGACGTTGATTTCCCACACGCGGTGGCGGTCCTTCAGCCCGGTCGCGCCGCCGACGGTCACCAGCAGCATCTCGGCCCCGCATCGGCCTGAGGTATCCACGCCCAACGTCCGCCAGATGCGCGTGTCCTCGTCGATTTCCTTGCCGGTGGGCTTGCCCTGCTCGTCGAGTTGCTGAAAGCCGCCGGCCAGCATGCTGACGCTGCCGCCTCGGTCGAACGCACGCACGCGCATCAACCGACCGGCCCCGAGGGGGGCTGCACCGGTGCGCGAGGTGATCGAGGCACGATACGCCTGCAGCGCGTTGGACTGTCTCGCCGTCGGCCAATGCAGCTCAGCCGGCGAGTTCGGCGGGCAGATCCACTCGCGCCCGAGTGCGGAAACGGTGAAATGCCCGCGACGCCCTGCCGCGATGCGCGGCACCGCCGCTGCGTGGAACAGCGTGGTCGCCCCACCAGCGGGGTCGTTGAAGACGACGGATTTCACCGTCCGGTCGATGGCTGCCGTCGGGCGGTGTGGCGTGTCGCCGGCGGGCACGTTGGCCATCGCGAGAATCGCCATCGCAGCCGTCGACGGGCTGGCGGGAGCGGCTGCCTTTTCCATTGCTCCCCGGAGTTCCCCGGCGAGAGTGCCGTTCGCCAGCAACGTGGCAGCCGGCAGCCAATCGGCGTTCTCGGAGAGACGTTTGCCATCGATGCCCATTCCACGCGTGATCCAACCCCACTTCCCGACGCGCGTCAGGCCCGTATCGGCTGCGACGCCCGCCCCGGGGTGGCGGGATTCGGCGTGAACGTACATCGCGATAATCGGCAGGGCCTCGGTGAGTCCATGTTGGCCGATGGGTGCGCCGCTTCGCCCGAAGGCGGTCTCGGCGTAGCGGTGAACGGACCGCCGGGCCGTTACGCGCGGGGCCCGGATGTCTGTGGTCGGTCGACCGGCTCGCTGTGCTGCCAGCGCCGCCAACCCCTGGGCGGCGCGGACCACGGCGATCTTCGTGTCGAACGCGCCGTCGGCCTGCCTCAGCAGGAAGTCTGCGGGGGGGACGTCGTCGATGGACTCGGGCGTCCGGTGCATCATCCCGCGTCGGGCCCACGTCACGAGCGTCGCGGCGTACGCGTCGCGTTGCTTTTTGTCCCATTCGCTGCCGCAGAGGTCCAGAGCAGCCGCTGCGTGGGCCAGCCTTCGCCCGAAGGTCAGCGGCGTGAGAGTGCGCTTCTGCCAGCCCGTTTCCAGGGCAGCGAGGTTGGCCAGACCGGCCTTGTGCGCCCGGTCGGCAGAGCCCTGCCCGGGACGAACGCGGTGTGCAACGCCGAGCGAGAACGGATCGTTGGGCTCGTCGGTGAGCACCTTGACGGCCGGCCGGGCCCGGTCGTCCGCAAACGGAGGTTTCGCATCGGGCATGAGCAAACCGCCCCGCGCCCCGTTGTGTGGCTGGGAGAATTTGATTGCCCCCCGGGCGACCACCGGCTGGGCCGCATTTCCGCCGGCACCGCTGAATCGCCTGGGGACGCGCAGCACCGAGTGGGTGCGATGGGTTCGCAGGCCGGCCGTGGCGGGGCAGCGCTGCCCGCCGCCGATCGATCGCCACCAATCGTTCAGTTCTTTCGGGGTCGGGGCGACGAAGTTCGCGTCATATGAGCCGAGCAACTGACTGTCGTCGCGCCGCAGCGAAAGTGTGACCACTCCCTTCCCGCCCCGGAATTTCGGCAGGACGGGTTTGACGTCGATGGTGAGCGTCACTTCCAGGGCATCGGCGGTGAGTTTGCCTTCCGTCACGACGGCCGGGTGCTCGACGGCAGGGATCGCCGGGGACCACGCCCAGGCGTTGCCGTCCAGCTGTCCGTTGCGGACGGTGAGCGTAACATGCAGGTCGTGCAGATGGTTGCGTGTATGACGAGCCGCCACGTATGGCAGCGCATCTTCCAGGACGACCTCGATTTGTCCCGTAGGATTCGCCCCTGCCGCAGGCGCCACGACAGCGAAAATCGTCGCCGCCAATCCGATGGTTACAGCCAATCGTTTTATGTGCATTGGGATCCTCTCCCCCCGTGCAACCCGCGCCGGGCGTGGAGGTTCTTGCGGGAGGGCAGGTTACTCTCGGACATGGTACGGCCCTTTGGGTTCAAAGGAGACAGCGGCAGTATGTCCGACGCAAGAAGATTTCAGGGGTGAATCGACGGCCGGCATAACCTGATATTGAATGCTTGATGTCCCTAAGGGATATGCGTATAATAAATATACATAGTATAAAAGACATGACAGATCAACTCGCATATTCCGATCTACTGGTAGCACTGGAGAGCACCGGCGCAAAGCTCGATTGGCCAGGCGTGATCGAAATTGCGATCGTTGGCGGAGCTGCCGGCATGCTCCTGGGGCTTTGGCCCGGCGAGCGGGTGACCGAAGACGTCGACATCGCGGAGATCTCCCCGCCGTCTCAGCCTCGCGGCGCTCTGTTGCTGGCGGCCCGAGAGATGGCCGAGGAACTGGGTCTTTCTCCACATTGGCTGAATGACGATTTCCTGTCTTTCGGGTCGTTGGACACACTTCCCGACGGATGGCGGGCGCGATCTGTGCGGATCGGTTCGTACGGAAACCTGCGGGTAATCTGCCCATGCAGGCGGGACCTTCTGGCCATGAAGGTCTACGCAGGTCGGCCTCAGGATATCGAGGATGTTCTGTCCTGCGCCACGCAGCTTTCAGCGGAGGACTTGGCGCATATCCGGGCGTATCTGGAGTCGCTTCGCGCGTCGCATCGACGGAACATCGCCCCTGAGCAGCTTGACCGGGCATTCTCGGTTCTGGAGGTACTGCGCGAGGAAAGACGATCATGATCCACCGTAGTGAGCCGTCCATTCTCTCGCGCTGGAAGCGGTGGGGCGTCAGCTTCCATGTTCCGCCGTCTCCTCAGCCCTGCAGCGTCGAGCAGTTGCTCGTGGACACCGCCGAGGGACTCCATACCAACGCGCGGTTGTTCGCTCTGGCCGTAACATGGTTGACGCAGAACTATCCGATTGTCGACGTGGAACGGTTGTCCCAACGGGCGGTTCGCCTGCACGGAGATGCCTCGGCGCGGCTGGGCCTGCTCCTGGAGACGGCTGAGGGCTGGATCGGAGCGGGGGTCTTCCAGCAGGCAGTGGAGGTTTGTCACCCGGCGGAAACGCCCAAGCCGCTGTTTGCGGCAGAAGCCTTCCCGCCACTGGCCGAACTGGTGCGCAAGCAGGCCTCTGAAATCTCACTGCGATGGGGGCTCTGGGCCAGGCCGATGGATCGTCTCAAGGTCGAATCTCTTCGGCCGGCGTCGTGGATCGCGCAGCACAATCAGACCTATCGACTGCGCTGGCTTTTCAGGGGCGACGTTCGCAGCCGCGTGGTTACTGCTTTGATGGAGGAGCAGCTTCCCGCCCCCAGCGAAGCCGATCTCACGCGGTTTGCCGGATGTACGCGCAAGGCGATGCACAGCGCCTTGGACAACCTCGAAAGCGCCGGGCTCATCACGCGCAAGCGCCAAGGACGACGGTATGTGATTTCGGTGGCCTGAGGCGCGACGCGGTTTATTCCACGTCGGCCAATTCATCTTCGGCGGTTTTCACCGTGTGGGCATCGCCGGCGAATTCGCCCTCGCCCTGGTCGGTTACCTCGAACTGGAAGCTCTTTCCGGCGACGCTGACTTCCACGTGCGAACCCTCGGTGACCTCGCCGCTGAGCACCTTCTGGGCCAGGGAGTTTTCGAGCTTCTGCTGAATGAACCGCTTGAGCGGACGGGCGCCGAAGGCGGGGTCCCAGCCCATCTCGCAGAGCAGATCGACCGCGTCGTTGTCCAACTCGATGGTGACGCGTTTTTCCGCCAGCCGAGCTCGCAGGTCGCGGAGTTGGATTTGGACGATGTCGCGGAGGTTCTCCCGCGTAAGGCTGTGGAAGATGACCGTCTCGTCGATGCGGTTGAGGAACTCGGGGCGGAAGGTGGCCTTGAGGGCTTCGCCGATCTTCGCGTCGATCTCCCATTGCTCGGCGTTTCGCTCGGCGAGTTGCTGGATGAAGTCCGAAGCGATGTTGGAGGTCATCACGATGATCGTGTTTTTGAAGTCCACGGTTCGGCCTTTCCCGTCGGTCAGTCGTCCGTCGTCGAGCACCTGCAGCAGGACGTTGAACACGTCGCGATGGGCCTTTTCGATCTCGTCAAAGAGGATCACGCTGTAGGGTCGCCGGCGGACCGCTTCGGTGAGTCGGCCTCCTTCCTCGTAGCCGACGTACCCGGGGGGCGAGCCGATGAGCCTCGCGACCGAGTGTTGCTCCATGAACTCGCTCATGTCGATGCGGATCATGGCGTCCTCGGTGTCGAAGAGGTGCTCAGCCAGCGCCTTGCACAGCTCGGTTTTGCCCACGCCGGTGGGCCCGAGGAACAGGAAGCTGCCGATCGGGCGGCGCGGGTCGTTCAGCCCGGCGCGGGATCGACGCACGGCGTCGGAGACGGCCCGGAGGCCCTGATCCTGCCCCACGACGCGCCGGCGGAGCATGTCTTCCATGTTCATCAGCCGTTCGCGCTGCGATTCCAGCAGGCGGGTGACCGGGATGCCCGTCCACTTGCCCACCACCTCGGCGACCTGCTCGGGGGTGACCTCCTCGGAGGTGAACCCGCCCTGCTCGCGGAGCTCGTGGAGACGCTGCTCGGCCTGTTCGAGTTCGCTTTCCAGCTGCCGCAACTCGCCATACTGGATGCGGGCAGCCGACTCGAGATCGCCGGTCCGTTGGGCCTGCTCCAGTTGGGTGTGTTTGTCCTCGATGGTGTTCTGGAGGCCCTTGATTTCCTTGAGAACGGAGGTTTCGTTCTCCCAGGAGGCCTTCTTGGTGTCGAACTCGCTCTGGAGCTCGGCGAGCTGCTTTTCAAGGGCTTCGAGTCGCTCCCGGCTGGCGGGGTCCTTCTCGTGACGCAACGCTTCCCGCTCGATCTGAAGCTGCATGATGCGCCGGTTGAGCTCGTCCATGTCGGCGGGCATCGAGTCGATCTCGATCCGCAGGCGCGAGGCGGCTTCGTCGATCAGGTCGATCGCCTTGTCCGGCAGGAACCGGTCGGTGATATACCGCTGAGACAGCGTGGCCGCCGAGACGAGGGCGGCATCCTGAATGCGCACGCCGTGGTGGGCGTCGTAACGGGGCTTGAGGCCTCGCAGGATCGCGATGGTATCTTCCACGTCGGGTTGGTCGACCATGATCGGCTGAAAGCGGCGCTCGAGGGCGGCGTCCTTCTCAACGTGTTTGCGATATTCGTCCAGCGTGGTGGCGCCGATGCAGCGCAGCTCGCCGCGCGCCAGGGCGGGCTTGATGAGGTTGCCCGCGCTGATGGCGCCTTCGGCGGCGCCGGCACCGACGACGGTGTGCATCTCGTCGATGAACAGGATGATGTTCCCGTCGGATTCGGTCACTTCCTTCAGGACGGCCTTGAGACGGTCCTCAAACTCGCCGCGGAACTTCGCGCCGGCCAGCAGCGAGCCCATGTCCAGCGCCACCAGCGTGCGTCCGCTCAGACCGGCCGGCACGTCGCCATTGACGATGCGCTGGGCGAGCCCCTCGACGATGGCCGTCTTGCCCACACCGGGCAGCCCGATGAGCACGGGGTTGTTCTTCGTGCGGCGCGAGAGGACCTGCATGCAGCGGCGGATTTCCTCGTCCCGCCCGATGACCGGGTCGAGCTTGCCCTCGCGGGCCATCTCGCACAAATCGCGGCCGTAGCGTTTGAGGGCCTGGTACTTGTCCTCGGGGTTGGCGTCGGTGACGCGCTGCGAGCCGCGAAGCTCCTTCATGGCCGCAAGCAAACTGTCGCGGTCGGCCCCGAGCGTGTCCAGCACATCCTTCGCCGGCGAGGCCTCTTCGAGCATCGCCAGCAGCAGATGCTCCACGGAGATATACTCGTCGCCGAGGTCCTTGGCCTCTTTGTCCGCTCGGAAGAAGATCTGGTTCAGCGCCGGATCGCCCTGCATGCCCGCCTGGCCGGACTGCGTGGGCAGGCGGTCCAGCTCGGAATCGACCACGGAACTGATGCGATCGCCGGGGATCCCGAGTTTCTCCAGCAGCGGCTGGGTGAGCCCGCCGTCCTGGTCCAGCAGGGCCCGCAGCAGATGCAGCGGACCGACGGTGGCGTGCTGTTTCTCCATCGCCAGTTGCTGGGCGGCGGCGATGGCTTCCTGTGCCTTGATGGTGAATTTGTCCTGTTGCATAAAGTACTCCTCTGGTTGCAGGATTGAAAATGCAACCTGCGTGCCATAAAGGTAACTCATTATATTCTATTGCTTTGATTCGCATGCGTCTGTCAGAATGGGCAGGTACGTCGGAACACGGGCCAAATCGGCAGGATTCACTTCGAACGCAGCAGATCGGCGGGCGTCTCTAGAATGACGGAGAGGACAATCGCCCACTGCGGGTAGGACAGGAGCGACGGATGAAAACCACGAGGATTCTCTCATGGATGGCGATGGGGCTGGTGTTGCTGGGCGTGGTCGGCTCAGCCGGCGCCGAGTTGTGCAAGACGTGTTCGGGCAAGATGTACATCATGTCGGTGGGCGAGTGTGCCGAGTGCGACGGGCATACCTCCAGCGGGGCCCACAAGCTCTGCAAAACATGCTCGAAGAAGCTGGGCGAATGCGAGCACTGCCGGGCGAAGCTCGGCGGTAAGAAGGCAGCCGACAAGAAGGATGGCCGCGACGGCAAACAGGCCGATGCGAAGAAGGACCTCGCCACCTCCGGCGACGCCATCCGCGGAAAGGTCAAGGATCGTGCGCTGCGTAAGCTCGCGCCGGACAGCGGCGCGATTACCGACCCAGCGATGCTGAAGAAGCTGTTGACCAAGTGGGGCTTCGAGAACGCCGATTGGTCGACCGACTTTCAGAAGAACTTCGTCGTCGTGGGCACCGCCTTCGGCCCGAACATCGTTCGCCTCATGATCCGCAAGAGTGACGAGGGGAATCTGAAGGTGCTGTCCGCGGCGAGTCGAATGGCCGGCCCGGGGTTCGGCTGGGCGATGAA
>JBKHCL010000080.1:0-15505 GCA_046541875.1 Phycisphaerae bacterium
GGCTGGGCGTGTCGCGCGGGGCTCATCCCCATTCCCGGCTGCTTCATTCGGAACGGCCGGGCTACTCTTCATCGCCTTCGAGCACGGCGAGGAAGGCTTTCTGGGGGACTTCGACGTTGCCGACCATTTTCATGCGTCGTTTGCCGGCCTTCTGTTTTTCGAGCAGTTTTCGTTTTCGCGAGACGTCGCCGCCGTAGCATTTGGCGGTGACGTTTTTCCGCATGGCCTTGATGGTTTCGCGGGCGATCACTCTCGTGCCGATGGCGGCCTGGAGGGGCACCTCGAACATGTGTCGCGGGATTTCCTTGCGGAGCTTCTGGATCACAGCGCGGCCGCGAGTGTCGGCCTTGGAGCGGTGAACGATGAACGAGAGGGCGTCGACCTTCTGGGTATTGACCAGAATGTCCAGCTTCACCAGGTCGTTGGCCTGGTAGCCGATGATCTCGTAGTCCATGGTCCCGTAGCCTCGCGTACCGCTCTTGAGCTTGTCGTAGAAGTCGTAGATGATCTCGCTGAGCGGGAACTCGTACGTGAGAATCACGCGGTCGGAGGAGAGGTACTCGGTCTTCTTGTAGGTCGCGCGGCGGTCCTCGGCCAGTTGCATCACGTTGCCGATCGACTCGGAGGGGATGATCAGCTCGACGTTCATGATCGGCTCGCGGATTTCCTCGACGTAGTTGGGGTCGGGCATCTCGCCGGCCGAGTCGATCTCGACGACCTCGCCGTCGGTCTTGAGCACTTCGTAGGAGACGGTCGGCGCCGTCTGGACCACTTCGATGTCGTTCTCGCGTTCGAGGCGTTCCTGGACGATTTCCATATGCAGCATGCCCAGGAACCCGCAGCGGAACCCGAAGCCCAGCGCCTCGGAGCTGATGGGCTGGAATGTCAGCGACGAGTCGTTCAGCTGGAGTTTCTCGAGCGCTTCGCGCAGTTGGGGCACCTGCGTGGACGGGCCCGGGTAGAAGTCGCAGAACACCATCTGCTGGGGCGGCTTGTAGCCGGAAAGCTGCTCGGTCGCCGGTTCGTGGACGCGGGTGACGGTATCGCCCACGTGTACGGACTGCACGGAGCGGATGGCGGCGACGAGGTAGCCCACTTCTCCCGTTCCGAGCTTCTCAACGCGGGTGGGTTTGGGCATGAACTTGCCCATCTCGGAGATGGTGTACTCCTCGGCTGTGCCCATGAGCTTGATCTTGTCGCCCACCTTCAGCGAGCCCTCGAAGAGGCGGACGTACACCACCACGCCGCGGTATTCGTCGTACTGGGAGTCGAACACCAGCGCGCGGGGCGCGACGTCTTCTTTGCCCGTCGGCGGCGGGAGCTGTCTGACGACCGCCTTCATCAGGTCGTCGATGCCCTCGCCGGTCTTGGCGGAGGTGAAGATGCAGTCCTCGGCGGGTATGGCGATGAGGTTTTCGACCTCCATCGCCACGTCTTCCGGCCGGGCGGCGGGAAGGTCGATCTTGTTGACCACGGGGACCATCTTCAGGTCCAGTCGCGTGGCGAGATGGGCGTTGGCGACGGTCTGGGCTTCGACGCCCTGGGCGGCGTCGACCACGATGAGGGCCCCTTCGCAAGCGGTCAGGGCGCGGGAGACCTCGTAGTGGAAGTCCACGTGCCCGGGCGTGTCGATGAGGTTGAGCATGTACGTCTGGCCGTCGAGCTCGTATTCGATGGTGACCGCAGAGGCCTTGATCGTGATGCCCCGCTCGCGTTCGAGGTCCATATCATCGAGCAACTGCTCGCGGAACTCGCGCTGCGTGATCGCGCCGGCCAGCAGGAGCATGCGGTCGGCAAGCGTGCTCTTTCCGTGGTCAATGTGGGCGATGATGCTGAAATTTCGTATGTACTTCTGTTCCATCCCTGAATTGTACCGACTGGCGTGTTCCACACAAGCCCCATGGTGACCACCGGCGGCTGCGGCGGGGGGCGTTCGTCGGCGAAACAGGCGAAAACACCCGGATTTCTCACGATAGCCCTGCCGACGTGTCGTTATGTATAATGGAAGGCGAAAGGATGTTCCGTATGCGATCGAGCAAACTGACGTGGGTTGTCTCGCTGGTGCTGCTGGTCTGCCTGGTCGGGGCGGCTGCGGGCGACGTGGTGTATCTCAAGGACGGCAAGAAACTTCGCGGCCCGACCACCCGTGAGGGCGATATCTACGTGGTGCGGACCGTGCTGGGCGTGCGGCGGATCCCGGCCGATAAGGTGCTTTACGTCTCCACGAGCAAATCGTCGCCCGAGACCGACGCCAACTCCGCCGATGGTGATAAGACCGCTCCGGAGAAGGTCAAGCTCGACCCGGACAAGACCTCCACCCCCTACCGCAAGAGCCGCTTCACCATCGACAAGGCGACCCAGCCGGAATCGATCGTGTTCTCGCTGATGCGATCGCTGGAGGCCGGCAAGAGCGCCGCCAACACCAGTGACCTGCGGCAGCGCATCGCCACCTGGCAGCGGAAGGTCAAAGACCGCCTGCGACGCACCCAGAGCCGATGGGTGGACCCCGATGAGTTCATCCGTCGGCGGAAGGTCGTCGAAGGGCACATCGCCGACGCCGAATCGCACTTTTCCAAGGCCCGTCGGCAGCGGGGTCGCGATGCGGCCGCCAAGGCCCGAAGCAAGCGATACGAACAGGCCGGGTACGACAAGCTCCGTCTGGCCGCCTCGGCGTGGACCGATCCGGCGCTGGGCCTGTGGCTGCAGGGCGTCGCCGCCCTCAAGAGCGAGCAGGCGAAGACCGCCCGGAGCTTCTTCACCCGCGCGATCGCCGAAAACGAGTACGTCGCGGCGTTCCATCAGGGGCTCGGGATGGCGGAGCTGGCCGACGATCGGCCGTTGCAGGCGGTCGAGGCGCTGACCACGGTATTGAACCTGCGGCCCGAAGAGCGCGAGGCCATTCAACTGATGGACAAGGCGCTGGACAAGGTGCCCGGCACGGCTCTGAAGCACCCGACGTACCTCCGGGCCCGCGAGCTGTTCGGGCAATATCCGCCGATGCGGTTCCGCCGGCGTTCCATGTTTTGGCTGATGCCCGACAAGAACATCCGCGACGACGAACACGAGCTGCCGATTCCCGAGTACGATCGACTGGCCGTGCGACAGGGCACGGGCGTAGCCGTCTCCGAGGGAGCATTGGTCATCGGGCGGGACATCGCGATGAACGCCGTTTCTGCGCTGGTGCAGATCGACGCGAATACGATCGTTCCCGCCGAGATCAAGACCCGCTCCATCTTCGGCCGAGGTGCCGACACCGACGTGAAACTCGCCGTGATCGAGGTGCCCGGCGTGAAGTTCACCGCCGCCACTTACCACGAAGACGCCACCTTCGAGCGGGCCACCGTGGTCCGCACGTTCGGGTTGGAATCATGGGCCGAGATGGGCGATCGCGTGTATCCCATCGCGGGGCAGATCTCCTCGGGCAGCAAGGACGGGCTGGCCGTCACGACGAAGCTCGCCCCGGGCGACGCCGCAGCGGCCGTGCTCACGAAGGACAATCGCCTGGTGGGCTTCATGAAGGGGCGTACCGATCCGCTGGCCAAGCTGGGCGGGCCCAACGAGTTCTACTCCCTCAAGGATGCCGAAAAGATCCTCGGCCGGGCCAAGCGGTACGACGCCGACCCGTACAACCGGCGAAAAGCCGAGCTGGTCGCCATCGAGAAACCGGTGCTGAAGGTCTACCTCCTTGTCACCGAGCGGTTCAAGGAGTAGCGTGGCGGCGCGTACGCATCGCCGCGAGAGCCTGGCCTCCGCGCGCTGCCCGAGTGCGACGCCTTGCCTGAAGTGAAACGACAGGGGCAGACAAGAGCCCGGGCGATGCCCCCAACGATACGACCCAAACCATGCGAGTTCTCATCACAGCCGGTCCGACACGCGAATACATCGACACGGTGCGGTTTCTCTCCAACGCATCGAGCGGTCGGATGGGAATCGCGCTGGCGGCCGCCGCTTTGGACGCCGACCACGACGTGACGCTCCTGCTGGGTCCGGTCTCGCCGGCCCCGCCGGCTGGGGTATCGGTCGTGCCCTTCGTTTCCTGCTCGGACCTTGCCGATGCGCTGGACCAGCACTTCCCCGACGCCGACGTGCTCATGATGGCCGCCGCGGTGGGCGATTTCCGCCCCGAGCGGCCCTATCCCTCCAAACTCCACCGCCGCAACGGCCCGATTACGCTGCGTCTCTACCCCACCGAGGACATCCTCGCCGGAATCGCCACCCGCAAGCGTGCGGGGCAGACGATCGTCTCGTTTTCCGTCGAGGACGGCAGCGAGGATCAGGTGCAGGCCAAGGCCCGCGAGGAAATGCTCGCCAAGGGGGCGGATTTCTGCGTGGTGAACCCCCCTGCCGCGATGGCCGGCGGCGAGTCCGAAGCCTGCGTGCTGGGCGAAGATGGAATCGCCCTGCCGTGGAGACGACGCAGCAAACGCGACCTGGCCGGCGAGATCATCGCTCTGCTGGGCAAGTGAAGCGCGCTACTTCAGATAGCCCTTCTCGGTGAGCATGCGTCGGATGTCGCTCAACTGCTTGCCCTGGGTGCGGGGGTCTTTGCGGGGATCATACATGGAGAGCATGAGGGTGGCCTTGTAAAGGGCGGTGGCCGCCGCCTCCCGCACGCGAACGTCCGGGTCCCTCAGTGCCTTGTAGAGATCGGGCACCGCCTGATTATTCTTCGTGCTGGTCCATTTCATCAGCCCGCGGGCGGCCCCCCGGCGAACGTGGGCGTCTTCCTCGCTGGCGAGAATGCGCGTCAACGGTTGGGGATCCATCTCCTCGAACCGTCCCAATGTGGCGGCCGCCGCCGAGCGAACGCGGGAATCGCGATCGGGGTCTGCCAGTACGGCCTCCAGCGCCCTGCGCGATTCCTCGTCGCCCTGCAGGCCGAGATTGCGGACGGCCGACAGCGCGGTGTTCCGATCGGAGTTGGCGGTCAGCTCGATCAACTGCTTGCGTGAGGTCTCGCTCTTCTCTTTGCCCAGACGGTCGATGCGGTCTTCGGGCCCATTGTGTCCGGCATGTCCGATTGCATTCCAGCGGGTCGTGCGGTATTCTCCCGGCCTTGAACTGATCCGCGTTATCCCACGACCCACGGAAGTGCAGACACGATGAAAACGACGAAATACGGCAACTTCTCGCCGGACGGCAAGGAATTCATTCTCACCAACCCCCTGCTGGACCGCCCCTGGATGAATGTGCTGAGCAACGGCGCGTGGTGCTACCTCGCCAGCCATCTCGGCGGCGGGTACAGCTTTCTGGGCAACCCGACGGTCGCCCGGATGAGCCGCTGGCACATCGACGGGGTTCCGCGCGACACGGTGGGCAAATTCGTATATCTCCGCGATGAGGACACCGGCGAGTGGTGGAACGCCAACGGCTATCCGCCTACCAAGCCGCTGGACAAATGGCAGGCCCACATCGGGCTGGGGTACAACCGCATCTCGGCCGAGCAGAGCGGCATCGCCAGCGAGATCACCTACTTCCCCCCCATGCCCGATGCCGCCACCGCCACCGGCGAAGACGTCGGCGACCCCTGCCTGCTGTGGACCGTGAAGCTCACCAACAACAGCGACCGCGAGCGGACGATCTCGGCGACCAACTACGTCGAGGTCGCGCTGGGCAACTGGTTCGAGGATACCTCCTGGCGCGAGTTCTACCTGCTGTTCAACCGCCAGGAGTACAAGGACGGGGTGATTTACACCCGCAACGTGCAATGGGTGAAATACCTCGGCGGCTGGCAGGCGGCGAATTCCGACGCGAACAACATCCCGTTCGACTACGCCGTCTTCCTGGCAAGCTCGGCCGAGGTGACCGGATACCAGGGCGACCGCTACGAGTTCGTCGGGTCGTATCGCGACCTGGCCAATCCGCAGGTGATGGACGCCGGCAAGCTGGGCGACAGCGTCGCCGTCGGGCGCGACGCCTGCGAGGCGCTGCAGCACCGCTTTACGCTGGCGCCGGGCGAGTCGGCCGAGTACGTGCTCATCTTCGGCGCGGTGGACAAGGACGCCGACGACGCCTCGGAACTCACCGAGAAGTACAACACGCCCCAAAAAGCGGCCGCCGCGTTCGAGAACCATCAGGCGTACTGGACCAATGTCGTTTCCTCCCCGGTTGTGCAAACGCCCGACGAAGACCTCAACAACATGATCAACACCTGGTTCAAGTACCAGGGCTCGAACCTCTCGTGGTGGAATCGCAACACCGGGTACTGCTACTTCGGGATCTACAATTTCGGCGTGCGCGACGCCTGCCAGGACGCCGTCGCCCGCCTGCCGCAGGACCCCAAGTGGGTGCGGGATCATATCGTCAAGCGGATCATGATCTGGCAGTTCGACGACGGCGATTACGCCCATGGCGGAAACTTCGTGAGCATGCAGGGCACGCGGACCTTCCACTCCGACGACCCGATCAATCCGCTGTTCATCCTGGCCAACTACTGCCTGGAGACCGGCGATTTCTCCATTCTCGAGGAGACCGCCCCCTGGGTGGACCCGGAGACGTGCATTTCCGGGCGCAGCAAGAAGCCCGACGCGTCGCTCTACGAGCACGCCATCGCGGGGATCGAGTTTTTCTGGTCGCAGTTCTCCGACCGCGGCCTGCCGCTGATTCTCAAGGCCGACTGGAACGACGCGCTGGATCAACTCGGCAACGACCGCAAGGGCGAGAGCGTCATGCTGGCCGGCTGGGCGATCATCTGCATCGAGATGTTCTACCCGTGCATGGAGAAGATGGGCGACACGGATCGGCTGGCGGAGTACAGGAAACGTATCGCCAGGCTGCGCGAGACGGTCAACGAGCTCTGCTGGGACGGGGACTGGTACTGGCGCGGCACGCACGATTCGGGCTGGGTGCTGGGCACGAAGGATCAACTGGAAACCGGCGGAGCGCTGTTCACGAACCAGAACGCCTTTGCGATCATCTGCGGACTGGCGGATGAGGAACGTCGCGAGAAGATCCTCGCGAGCTTCGATCGGTATCTCGACACGCCCTATGGCAGCCATTGCTTCTACCCGCCCTTCCCTGAGCCCGAACCGCGTGCGGGCATCATCTCGCGGTTTGCCCCGGGCACGAAGGAGAACGGCTCGCTGCAGGGGCACAACTCGCGTTGGCGCATCTGGGCGGAGTGCGCAGCCGGCCGGGGCGACAAGGCCTATGAGATCATCAAGACCATGCTGCCGCCGACCCGCCACGAAGCCGACCCGGACACGTACATGATCGAGCCGTACGTGGCTCCGCAGTTCACCTACGCCCCCCAGTCCGATCGGCCCGGAGAAGGCTCACACGCCTGGGCGACCGGGACGGCGGCCTGGACGCTTCTGAACGTCTGGGAGCATCTGATGGGCGTTCGACCGACGGTGGAGGGGTTGGCGATCGATCCGTGCCTGCCCACCGCCTGGACCACCTGTTCCATGACGCGGAACTACCGCGGTGCGACCTACGAGATTTCCTTCACCAAGCCCGCCGGTCTCGGCAAGGGCAAGGTAACGGTGACGCTGGACGGAGAAACGCTGGAGACGCCCGTGATCCCGCCGGCCGGTGACGGCCAGACACACCAGGTGCAGGTCACCATCGAACCGCCCGGGGCCTGATTGCCCGGGACGAGGCCGATTGCATGAATTTTCGGCCCATCGAACCGTTTCAGGGCGAAGTCCCCCGCCATCGGACTCGTCTAAGGGGTTGTGACACTGGCAGCGAGTGAAAAGACATTCCGGGGCAGCGAGGAAGAACAGAAGCTGCTCGCCCGTTGTCGGAAGGGCGACAAGGCCGCCTTCGGGCAGATCGTCAAGCGATATGCCGGTGCCGCCATCGGCACCGCGCAGATGATGCTGAGTTGTCACATGGAGGCCCAGGACGCCTCGCAGGAGGCGTTCGTCAAGGCGTGGAAGAACATCAAGCGGTTCGATGGTCGATCGAAGTTCTATACGTGGTTTTCGGTGATCCTCCGCAATTGCTGCCGCGACCGGCTGCGCAAGCGAAAAGGCAAGCAGACGGCAGAGCTGACCGACGGACACGTCGACGAGAACCCCCACTACGACCCCCATCACCGAGTCGAGGCCGACGAGCGACAGAAACGCATTCGCGAGGCGGTGATGTCGCTTCCGATCATTCACCGGGAGGTGATTGTCATGTCTCACTTCCAGGACATGTCCTACAAAGAGATGGCCGCCGAGCTGGGAATTCCCATCGGGACGGTCACCTCACGACTACACGCGGCACGGAACGCCCTGAGAACCCGGTTGGAGGGCGAGGCGCCATGAGTTGTGAACAGTTCAAACTGACGATGATGGCCTATATCGACGGAGAACTCTCCGACGAGCAACGGGCCCTGTTCGAGGAGCACCTGGAGACCTGCGAGTCCTGCCGAACCGAACTCGACTCCTACCAGGGGCTGGAAAGAGAGCTGTCGGAAATGACCTTCGCCGACCCGACCGATCAAGAGCTGGAGACCTACTGGCAGGGCGTGTACAACCGCATCGAACGCGGAGCGGCCTGGGTGCTGGTGTCCATCGGCGTGATCTTCCTGCTGAGTTTCGGTGCGTTCAAGTTCATCGAGAACTTCATCGCCTCCGACGAGGTGGCCCTGGCGCTGAAAATCGGCGTGGTCAGCCTCATCTTCGGGCTGGTGGTGCTGCTGGTGTCGGTCGTTCGCGAACGGCTGACCATCTGCCGGACCGACCGTTACTCGCGCGACGTGAAGCGCTGAGAAGGAGCCCGTCATGATCTACGTGACCACCGAGACCGTTCCCGGCGCGACCATTACCGATGTTCACGGCGTGGTGCGCGGCAACACCATCCGGGCCAAGCACATCGGCCGGGATCTCACCGCCCTGCTGCGCAACATCGTCGGCGGCGAGATCACCGAGTACACCAAGCTGATGGCCGAGTCGCGCGAACAGGCGATCGACCGGATGCTGGAAGAAGCCCAGGGACTCGGCGCCAATGCCGTGGTATCGGTGCGATTCTCCACCTCCGCGATCATGGGAGCCGCCGCCGAGCTGATGGTCTACGGGACAGCCGTCACGATCGCAGAAGAGTGAGACCCGGCAACACGTGGCATGGGCTTCCAGCCCATGTGTACACGGCCTGGAAGGCCGTGCTACGGGGTGCGTTCCATCCCTCACCTGACGGTGGGAGCTTGCAGGGCTGGCGAACCACCGGGATCGTGCCGAGCGATACGAAACATAAAGATGCGGCTTGTTCGCGTGAGGGTGTGGTATCCGAGGAAACCGAGGTGGTTTGCCGGCGGAATGATTTGGAACAGTCTTGCTGTTATTCCCAATGTCTCGCGGCGAAGATGGCTACGCTCACCGGCCCGCCGCCGAGCATTTGGCCGACGCCGAACCACACGCCGCCTTCCACCATACGCTGGGCGAACCCCTCCGCCAGCGTCGGACGCACGTCCAGGTTGACGTTGTCTTCCTCGAAGGGGCCGGTCCCCGAGAGTTTCGAGACCATCGTGGCAACCGGCTCGTCTCTCGCGTCCGGGTGGAGGTCTTCTGACTTCGAGAGCGTTTCCGGCGGGAGCGGGTCGGATCGATCGGTTTTCCGGCGCACCTCCAGGCGACCGGTTCGCCGGCGCAGCCCCAACCGACCGGCCGGGGCGCGGTTCCCCTGCACCACCGGCGGTGGTGCGTCCGTCTGCCAATAGGCCTGCTCCGGGGTGGTACCATCCAGATCACTCCCGCACCCGGCCAGTACGGCGACGGCCGTCGTGACGAGAATGAGCATCCTGCTGCTTGCCTGTGTGTGCGTGTGTTCCATCGTGCCAACCCCTCCTTCTGCAGTGTCCGGGTGAAAGGTAGGATTCCTCCGGCAGCGGGACCACGGAAATCCGAAAGTTTCGCCGGATTATCAAATCCCCGCCAGCAAGACTTTCTGCGCAATCTCTCGGGGGGTGGGTATGCACGGATGAACCCCAATCGAAAGGAGAATCGCAATGCACCGAATTGTGATGGGATTGGCACTACCGGCGATGCTCGCCGGCGGCTGTGGGAATGCGGGCTACGCCATGGACAGCGAGTCGCTCATGCTCAGCCGAACCGATGAAACGCAGTACCAGCGGTCGGCCGGGCCCGCTTCTGCTGCTGCGGAAATGACCACCGAGGACGACCGGAGCGAAGCCGGCGAGCTGAACTTCAACGTCCGCATAACGCGGAAAATGGTGTACATGGGGCGATTCGTCCTGCTGGTGCCCGAGGTCCGCTCCGCCCAGGATCGCATTCGCCGCCTGGCCGTGGACATGGACGGGTACCTGCAGTCCATGGATTCCGAGGAGGTGATCATCCGCGTACCGGCGGCCCGCTTTGTCGATGCGAGCAACGCGCTGAAGGACATCGGAACCGTCGCCCAGAGGCGGGTAACAGCCGAGGACGTGACCGACAAGCACTATGACATCGAGACCCGCATCGCCAACCACGAGGCGATGGCCAAGCGTCTGCGCGACTTGCTCAACAAGGCCGAGAAGATGAAGGACGCCCTGGAGATCGAGCGCGAACTGGCCCGGGTACTGATGGAAATGGAACGCCTCAAGGGTCAGTTGAAGCTGTTGGACTCCATGGTTGCCTACGCGACGCTGGCGATCGATCTGAAGGGCACGGTGGAGTACTCCCCGCCGACGCTCAACGTGGACCTGCCGATCGCATGGCTGAAATCCATGGGCCTGCAGGACCTGCTTCGCTTCAACGGCCGAGCGATTCTCAAATGAACAAGGAGATCCCCATGCGTAAGACCCTCAATCTCATACTGATCGTCTCTGCCGTCGCCTGTCTCGCGGGCGGATGTATGACCCGCGGCAAGCTGGCGATGCCCGAGAACTTCGTGGAGTTGGATGAGCATCGCCGCGGCGATTACGAGGTCCGCGGGATCTCCGCCGACGGCGTGGTGATCGGCCTGCGACGCCACGACAACCTCAAGAACGGGTCGCTGCCCTTCTGGCAGGATGCCCTCCGCAACGAGCTGTCCACCCGGGGCTATCGACCTGCCGGCGAGACCGAAGAGATCACCTCCACCGGTGGCGCAACGGGCAAGCTGATGACCTTCAAGACCACCTCGCGCGGGACCGAGTTCCTTTACATCCTGGCGATGTACGTTCAGCCGACGCACGTGACGACCATCGAGGCCGGCGGCAAGGCCGACATCGTCCGCAAGCACCTCGACGAGCTGAAGCAGTCCATGCGAAGCATCCGGTAAGCGCAAAGGACACCCCGACCTGGCGGGCGCGAACCCGCCGGGCCGGGGCTTGCAGGTGTCGGTCCAGGACCGACTGATCCGTCATCGTCAGCGGATGCGGTACAACTGCCCGCGAAGCTTGAGCACCAGTTCCTCGTTCTTGCGCTGCGAGGCGAGGATCTGGTTTTCGGACGCGGAATTCGCCCGCACCAGCTCGAAGTACTTCTCGCTGAACCGTTCGACCTCCTCTGCCTTCTTGAGCTTCTCATCGGAGAGCTTCGAGACCTCCGGCGTCAGCCAAGCGTTGCCTCGCTGATAGAGCGTATTGGTCGCCACCTGGCGGAATCCCTTTACTCGCTCGGTTTCCGCACTGTCGAACGACGTATCGCCCTTGTAGCCGAGCTGAGCGCTTCCCTTCGCCTTACCACCGGAGCGGGCGGACTCGGCCACTATCGAGCTGGCCGGGCGGGATGCCCGGGCGAGTTGCTGGCGGTTGGTGGCGTTGCGCACTCCACCGACGCCGCCGGCCTTGGTGAACTCACCCGAGTTCGTCGCGGTGAATCGTCGACGGATCTCGTCGGCGGTGGCCACCTGGTTTCCCTCATCGGCCAGGAAGCTCGTGTACGGCGTCATGATTCCGTACTGCCGGGAGAGCCGCACGATCTCGTCGACCAGTTCCTTGGACTCGCCGTTGTGGGCGATCTGATCCAGCAGCCAGCCGACCCGGCGCGTCGCCCATAGCTGCTCGACAAATTCGTAGCGCGGATCGCGTCCGGGCTTGCGAATCGCCACGTCATACTCGAAGGCGGTGGGCTTCCCGAGATACGTGCCCTTGATAACCAGTTGCGTCCGCCGGCTGCCCTCGCCGTCGGGCGAGAGCTTTGCCACCGCGTCACACTCGTACCGACCGACCAGCACGAGCTGATCGCCGTCGAACACGTCGCCGACCTCGCGCGGATACGCCTGGCGGATGTCTGCGCCCATCAGCGTGACCTCCACGTCGGTCATCACGGGGTTGCGGATCTTGTTGTACAGCGAGGAGATCGCCCCCTCGATGGGCTCGGCTTCCTTGACGTACATCGCCCTGCCGCCGTTGTCGTCGGTAAGCTTCTCCAGCAGGCGGGCGTTGACGTTGTACCCCACGCCGAAACAGAACAGCCTGGCCCCGATGTCGTTGGCCTTCTTCATGTCGCGAACGATCGCCTTTTCGGAGGTCTTGTCGCCCTCGCCGATGGTAGGCAGCCCGTCGGTGAGGAAGAGCACATACGCCGGACGCGGGGTCCTGGCCTTGCTCCGCTCGGGGGTGTCCAACTGCCCCACCGCCGTCATCAGCGCGTCGTGGATGGCCGTCCCGCCCGTGGCGTCGATGCGGTCCAGGCGATCCATCGCCTCGGACATCGTCTTCTTGTTGACCGGCTGAAGACTCTCGAAGAACGGCTGGGCAGCGTCACTGAACGGAATGACGTTGAAGCGGTCCTCGGGGTTGAGATTCTTCAGCACGTGGGCGACGGCCTCCCGTGCCTGCTTGATCTTCTTGCCGCTCATCGAGCCGCTGTGGTCCATCACCAGGACGATATCCTTGGCCGCGACGGTCTTCCGGGCGTGTCGTGGGTTCGGCGAGACCAGCAGCATGAAGTAGCCATCCTCGGCCGGGTTGGGCTGATGGGTCAGGAACGTCGCGCCGATCTTTTCGCTGCTCTGGGTGTAAAGCAGCTTGAAATCGATCTGCGGCAGGACCTTCTCGGCCTCATAGACGGCCGTCACGTGGCGGGCCGGATCGTCCTTGTCCTTCTTGATCGTCAGCGAGTGCGTCGGCGAATAGACCGGTCCCAGGTCCACCTTGCTCTTGATGTCCACCGTTACGCGGACCTTGTCGAGCTTCCGGGCCGAGAACTTCTCGGTGTTCAGCGGGTACATCACCTCCACCACGTCGCGGTCCTTCGGGCAGACCTGCGTGTAGTTGATGACCACCTTGCAGGGCTTGCCCGGCTGAAGCGGAAACGCGCGCGTCTTGTACAGTCCGTACCCGATGTACTCCAGCAAGGCAGGGTCCTTCTTGCGACGGACGATATCCTCGTAGATCTTCCGGGCCTTGTCGGCCGGCAGCAGCTCGCCCTTGAACTCCCTGCCGTCCACCACCATCGTCATGCCCTTGATGGCCGCCCCGGGCGGAATGGGGAACATGTACTGCACTTCGAGATCGCCCTTGCCGTGGTTGACAAAGGCCTGATCGATCGTCACCGAGGCCACCTGGTCGCGGATGCGCATGTCCACGAAGTGATGCTTCACCGACCACTGCCCGCGCACGCGGATGCCCGGATCGGTCGGGACGATCATCCCGTCGCCCAACAGCGGCGAAGCCAGCACAGCCAGCACAACCATCGTGATCCTTCGACAGTGAGTCTTCATGGCGTTTCTCCCGATTGAGGTCTTGCGTCGTTCCACAATCAGGACGCACGTCGGCACGCGGCGTTCGGGCAAAACACCCCGGGCGTTTCCGATTGCCCGGACGCACCGAGGTCCGACGCGCTCTGGACAAACGCCCGAAGAATCATCACAGTAGGGCCAACACGTGGGCTCTTGCCCATGGTTGGCGATGCGGACGGCAGCCTTGCCCGCGCCATCCGAAACCACAAATGCACTGCCCGACCGGGCAGAAAAGAAAGACCCCCATGAGCCAGACCGACAACAACGCACCGAGTGACTTTATCCGTGAGATCGTAGCCGAGGACTGCAAGACCGGCAAATGGGACGGCCGCGTGGTGACGCGATTCCCGCCCGAGCCCAACGGCTACCTCCACATCGGGCACGCCAAGGCGATCGGGATCGATTTCGGGATCGCCGAGGAGTTCGGCGGCGAGTGTCACCTGCGCTTCGACGATACGAACCCCATCAAGGAAGAGCAGGAGTTCATCCAGGCGATCCAGGACGACGTCCGCTGGCTTGGGTGGGACTGGGGCGAGCACCTCTACTACGCCAGCGACTACTTCGGGCAGATGTACGAGTGGGCCTTGGAACTGATCGAGAAAGACTTGGCCTACGTGGACGACCAGGCGCCCGAGCAGATCCGCGAGAACCGCGGAACGCTGAAGACGCCCGGCGTGGATTCGCCCTTCCGCAACCGCCCCGTCGCCGAGAGCCTCGACCTTTTCAAACGCATGAAGGCCGGCGAGTTTCCGGACGGCTCGCGCGTGCTCCGCGCGAAGATCGACATGGCCCATCCGAACCTCAACATGCGCGACCCGGTGATGTATCGCATCCTGCACGCCGCCCACCCCCACGTGGGCGACGAGTGGTGCGTTTACCCGATGTACGACTGGGCCCACGGGCTGGAGGACAGCATCGAGGGCGTGACGCACTCGCTCTGCTCGCTGGAGTTCGAGAACCATCGGCCGTTGTATGACTGGTTCATTGACGCGATCAACCAGGGACGCGACGACGCAGGGAAGATCCACCACCCCCAGCAGATCGAGTTTGCGCGGTTCAACCTCACCTACACGCTCATGAGCAAGCGCAAGCTCATGCGCCTGGTCGCCGAGAAGCACGTCAACGCCTGGGACGACCCGCGCATGCCAACCCTGTGCGGGCTTCGTCGGCGGGGATTCACGCCCGAGGCGATTCACGACTTCCTTGCCCGTGTCGGTGTGGCGAAGTTCGTGGGCACCGTGCAGATCGAGCTGCTGGAGCACTGCCTCCGGCAGCACCTCAATAAGGTGGCCCCGCGCGTGATGGGCGTGATGGATCCGCTGAAGGTGGTCATCACCAACTACCCCGAGGGGCAGACCGAGACGCTGGAAGCGATCAACAACCCCGAGGACGAATCGGCCGGCACGCGCGAGGTGCCCTTCGGCAGGGAGATCTACATCGAGCGGGACGACTTCATGGAAGAGCCCGTGCGGAAGTTCCGGCGTCTCGCCCCCGGCCAAGAGGTTCGGCTGCGGTATGCCTACTTCATCACCTGCACCGACGTGGTCAAGGACGACGACGGAAACGTCATCGAATTGCACTGCACCTACGACCCCGAAACCCGGGGCGGCGACGCGCCCGACGGGCGGAAGGTCAAGGGCACGATTCACTGGGTGTCGGCCGACCACGCCGTGCCCGCCGAGTTGCGACTGTACGAGCACCTCTTCACGCAGGAGAACCCCGAGGACGTCCCGGAAGGTAAGGATTTCACCGCCACGATCAACCCCGATTCGCTCACGATGATGAAGGGTTACGTCGAGCCCTGCGTCGTCGAGCAGCCCGTCGGCTGGCAGTGCCAGTTCGAACGCCGGGGCTATTTCTGCATCGACCCGGACACGACACCCGAGAAACTCGTGATCAACCGCACCGTCAC
>JBKHCL010000013.1:0-46434 GCA_046541875.1 Phycisphaerae bacterium
GACCCCAGCCAAGGAGGCACGTCCATGCTGCTCGCCGGCTTTGCCCGCGTAGACATCACCCCGCCCCGCGAGTGTACGCTGCAGGGCTACGAGTTCCGCTTCTCGCAACTCTCGCCGGGCAACGACGGCGTTCTCGACCCGCTCCACGCGCGAGCACTGGCGATTGACACCACCCACGACGACGCCGGACCGGCCATCCTGCTGAGCCTGGATATCTGCATCGTCTCGGTCGAGCTGGCTTGCCGATTGAGCAATCGCATCGCCCAGCGGGTGGGCACCTCGCCCGGCCGCGTGCTGGTGACCACGACGCACACCCACTCAGGCCCGGACCTGGACGAGCCCGAATTGGCCGACATGCTGGGAGCCGTCTTCGAAGACACAGACGCCGACGCCCCCGACTCGCCGGGCCGACGATACACCGCGTTCCTGGAAGACCTCGCCGTCGAGGCTGCCGTCCGGGCGGCCGGGCTGATGACGCCCGTTCGCGCGCGGACCATCCAAGCTCCTCTGGGCCTCGCCTACAACCGCCGCGTGCCCACCGCCGACGGCCAAGTCGCGCACTGCTGGAACCCGCGGGAGCAGACGCACCTCCGGCCCGCTCCCGCCGACGACCCGACATGTACGGTGCTCGCCCTCGAGCAACCATCCGGAGGCCGACGCATTCTGCTGTTCAACGCCGCCGCCCACCCGACGGTGCTGGGCAAGACGTCGCGCGTGGTCAGCGCCGATTGGCCCGGCGCCGCCTGCCGTGCCATCGAGCAGGCCGTTCCCGGATCGGACGCGATGTTCCTGCCGGGCGCCAGCGGCGATCTGCACCCGTGGATCGCCACGCAGGACGACCCCGCCGGCGTGCAACGCGTCGGGGTCGCAGCCGGGAGCTTCGTCGCGCTGCTCTCCCACGCCCTGCGCGACGGCGACGAGACGCTCACCATCGCCCGCCGGGATATCTCCGTAGCCGGCCAGGACGTGCCATTGGCCGGGTGGCGCATCGGCGGGATGCTGCTGCTGGCCAGCCCCACCGAGATGTTCAGCGCACTCAGCGCCGAGCTGCGAACGCGGGTGGACCGCCCGCTGATGTGCGTCACGTGCGCCGGTGGCTGGACGGGATATTGGCCCACGAAGCAGGCATTCGCGGAAGGAAGCTACGAGGTGGACGCCGCCCGCGCGCACGGACGGTCGGCCGACGATTCTGCCACGCTGGTGGGTGCCCTCACCGAACTGGCCGGCGAACTGTCCGACTGACCCGCGCGGGAAGCTACTTCTGTTTCCGCTCGGCCAGCCAGGCCCGCCAGGCCTTCACGTCGTCGCCGATGTCCTGACCGGTAACCTTCCGGAGATGCTTGATCGCCGCCTTGCGATCTTCGTCCTTGCTGCGGTCCACTAACTCCACAAGATAGACCGGGCTTTTGAGCAGTCCGAGTCCGTCGATGATCTGGCCGTACTGGTCTGCGGTGGCGTTGGCGGCGATGACGCCTTCGAGGCGCGACTTCGCCTCGCGCGAGAACTTCCGCTCCTTCATCGCTTTCTGAATCACCGGTCGCCAGCGGAAATAGTTCTTCTTGAGCTTCTCGGTCGCCGCCTGGCGGGTGGGATAGTCTCCCGCTTCGAGATTATCCAGAATGTCACCGACGTTCTTGCGCTCGGCGTCGGTGAGTTCGCCCTTCAGTCGAGAGAAGACCGCCGACACGATCCGGTCATCGTAAGGTCCCAGTGGAAGCGTCACACCCACGCTGCGGATCGCAGGAAAGAGCGTCTCGTTCACATAGGCGGTGTGCTCGCGATAAAGCTCCAGAAAACTGTCGGCCTTGTAGTTGTGCACATCGTCGCCGTCGATATGCACCAGCCGAACCTTTCCGTCCTCGTCCTGGTTGAGGATGAGCACCGTCTTACCCGCCGGCTGAATGAGGTTCAGGAGGAACAGCCCGCTGGGCGAATCGGACACCCGCAGCCTGCGGGTATCGCCCACCAGCTCCATCACCTCGATGGTAAGCGCGGTATCGCTCTGGGTTATATCGCCGCCAAGATCCTTACCGCGAAAAGACTTATACAGCATCCCGTTGGTATTGCTCATGGCCGAGCGGAAGCTGCCCGCAGACTTGCGAAGCTCGGCGAAGGCGTCTTCCAGCGGTGCGCGGTCCACGAGCATTTCCGCCTGTCTCTTGGCGAACTTCTCGGGCATCCCGCGGGCTGTGAATTTTTTGATGAGCTCGGCTTTGCGCTGTTCCTTGGTCTTTACATCACCCTCTCGGCCCCAGTGCTCGCGGTCCACCTGCAAAGACTTACCCTCCCACTTGAGCTTGAGCAGTTGACCGATGGGCTTTGCGTGCTTCTTGAACGGGTTGACGTCGCCCTTATTGCCCGCCAACGCCGGACCGGCCAGGGCAACGATCGCCATCAGCACCGTCATTGTCTCACGCGATTTCATGTCGTCTCCTTCATATCCTACGTCGCAGTATTCGTCGATTGGTTGGTGCAGCCCTGCCCCAAAGCCGGCGCCGGCCGATTCGATCGACCTGCCACCCCGAACAATACGGACGCACAAACGTCCCGGAGGTTCCGTGGAAGCATCGGCTATGCTATGCTTCCATCGTGGCAGATCAACCGTCAGACACGCAAGCCGGCGACGTGGAAATGACCCTCAGCGAGCATCTCGATGAGTTGCGGCGTCGGCTGATCTACGCGCTGGCGGGGCTTGCCGCGGCGATGGCAGCGATGGCCTTCGCGACGCGCCACCTGCTCAGCGAGCTCACCCGCCCGTTCCACGCCGTGATGACCCCGGTTGACCCCAACGCCCGCCTGGTTGTGCTCGAACCGACCGAAGCCTTCCTGATCTACTTCCGCGTGGCGCTGATCGCCGGACTGGTCGTCTCGGCCCCGTGGATCGCCTACCACCTCTGGATGTTCGTCGCCGCCGGGCTGTACCCGCGCGAAAAACGGTTCGTCCGCCGGGCCGTGCCGTTCTCGGCCGTCCTGTTCATCACCGGGGCCGTCTTCTTCCTTTACGTGGTCTCCGAGCCAATGCTGGCGTTTTTTGTGGGGTTCGGCAGTTGGATGGGTGTCACGCCCACGATCACGCTCAGCTCGCACGTGCGGTTCATGACGCGATTAATGCTGGTGTTCGGGCTGGGGTTCCAGACGCCGCTGGTGGTGCTGGTGCTGGCGAGAGTCGGGCTGGTCACGCCGAAACAGCTCGCCCACTACCGCCGCCACGTGATCGTGCTTCTGCTGGTGTTCGCCGCCCTGGTGACCTCGCCCTCGCCGGTGGACCAGGTCCTGCTGGCCGTCCCGATGTGGCTGCTGTTCGAACTCGGTGTGATCCTCGCGAAGATCAGCGTCCGCCGACGAGAGGCCGAGCAGAACCCCGAATAGCGCAGCCGATCACTTTTCGGACGTGGTGTTGGCGTGCTCCTGGTGAGACTCCGCCGGCGGGGTGCTGTCCTGCGATTCGCCCTTTTCGCTGTCTTCCGACTCGTCGGTGATTTCCTTGGTGAAGGTGTCCTTGGCGTCGGTGACTTCTTCCTTGAACGCCCGCAACCCCCGTCCCAGCCCGCGCGCGAGCTCCGGAAGACGCTTGCCGCCGAACAGCAACAGCAGGACGATCAGGACGATGACGATCTCGGGCCAGCCGATTCCGCCAAAAAACGCGATAGTCTGAGCAGTCATCTCGTGCCTTTCCGGTTCGCGACCGTTGAATCGTCTCAGCCGCCAACCTGATTATATCATCGCCTCGCCGCCGTAGTCAGTCCTTCTTCTTGCCGAAGTGGAACACGCCCCAGGACGCCGGCTTGATGGAGGCTTCCAGCCCGAGGTCGCTCACCGGACGGTCGGCCAATGGATTGGACCAGTACTTCCGCTTGTCCACGGTGAGCCCGCCGGAATCGGGAACCATCACGCCGACATCGGCCTTCAACGACCGCGGCGGGCCGGTCAGGCCGATCGCACTCCAGGCGACGAACATCTCGGCTGCCCAGTGCTTCTCGCCCTCTCGGAGCTTGCGCTGCTTGACCTTCGGACCCAACGGGCCGGGATCCTTCTCGATGGTCAGATCCAGCTCCTTGCCCAGCGTGTGACGGAACACGACCTTCGCCTTGCTCTCGGGCAGCGTCTCGACGCGGGCGATCCGCGTGGTCACCACCGGCGAGACGAACTCCACCCACTGGTCCTCGGGGACCTCCTCGTCGATGTAATCGTACCGCACCGCCTGCCACTTGCCGTCCACCGGCCCGAAGACGATCCGCTGATCGCCCTTCTCGGGGTCCTTGTTCTTCGAGCCGGAGGTCCGCACGCGAAGGTCCAGGGCGAAGCCCTTTTTGAAGACATACTTCGCCTCGGTGCAGCTGGACCCGGTGAAGCTCGCCCCCTGGTAGGCGATGTACATCCCCTTCTGATCCCAGGAGACGTCGAAGAAATACTCCGCGGGGGGATCCTGCGGCGTGAACTGCTCGTCGACGGGATGGAGAGCGGTGATCTTCCCCCACTCGTCGAGGTAGCCGTCCACCCGCTGACCACGCTTGAAGCGTTCCTCGGTCTTGGCGAAGTACAGTTCGCGGTTGGCGAGCTTGCGCTTCCTGGCGAGCTTCCACGCTTTCCATTGCTCGATGATGACGTTGTGCAGCTGTGTGTTCTTGGCCAGGGCGTCCGGGGTGACGGCCACGTCGACGCGCTGCACGCGGATCTTGTCCAGCCCTTCCACGCGGACGATGGCGTGAGAGCCCTTGCCCACCACGCAATAGAAGTTGCCGTCATCCGCCCGCAGGAAATGCCCGAAGAACGTCTCGCTGGGATGCGAATGGCCGGTGACCTCGTAACCCCTCTTCTCGGGAACGCTGCTCCAGCCGCCCTCGGCGCCGGTGAAGATCACGTCCAGCAGAATGCGGTCGTCCACCGAGGTGATGGACCATCGCCCGTTGTTTCCGTTGGTGACCGCCACCTCGCGAACCGCCCCGCCGCCGGTGACGGCCGACCCCGCGTAACCCAGAGGCTGATTGACCTTTTGGCCGATAATCGGCGGCTTGTACGCCTGGGGCTTGGGGTTGGGCATGCCGCCCATGACCGTCATGTCCGGCTGCATCAGGTACGGCTGGGCCTCGATAACCCAGCGCCCGTTCTGCGTGACCACGCTGGCGCTGCCCGGTCCGGGCTTGGCACGCGAGCCGAAGCTCTCCATGCCCGTGTACCGCGGGAGCTTCTCGAAGTAGCGGAATTTCTGGAAGTTCTTCAGCTCGTAGACCGGCGCGCCGTGCTCGTTGAACCGCGACGGAGCCCATCGGCCGTTGGTGGTCCAGATGGTCAGGGCCGGGCCGATCTCCGCCCCCCACAAATAGCCCGCCGCCGGATTGAAGCCGAATTCCTCGAAATCGAACAGCGTCACCTCGTCGACCTGATACTCACCGTCGCCGTTTTCGTCCGTCCAGATGAATCCCTTTCCGTTGAGGTCCTTCTTGAGCCAGTGCGTCTTCCATTTCTTGTTCTTGAGCACCATTGAATTCGCCGGGCCGACGATGGCAGCGGGCTTCCAGCGGTACTCTTCCTTGATGGCGATCCAGAAGCCCCCTCCCGGGTCGCCCACGGCGTACTTTCGGCCGTTGTGGTGAATCACCCGCCCCCCGCGGGTGTAGCTGAACGTGCTGTTGTCGAACGTGGGCGTCTGCTCGGAATAAGGGCGGTCGTTCATCGCCTTCAGTCGGCTGGTCCCTGCCTTCCAGTCGATCGCGTGCTCCAGCCCGCGATAGTAGAAGCTGCCCAGGTCCGGGTCGAGGTAGCCCCCGCCGCCGTACTCGGGTTGCCCGATGAATTCCTTCTCGCAGGTTCCGTCGAGGTTGAATCGCGTGATCCGCTTGGGCGCGTATTTGTTCTCGGCGATCCAGATCTTGTCGTTCTTGTCCATCGTCACGGCCACGGGACGTTCGACCTTGTCGCGGTCCCATTTGCCGATGGTGAAGCTGCCTTTGCCGCCGATGGTGTGCAGCAGCTTGCCCTGCCGATCGGTCACGTAGACGGCCGAGTTGCCGCGATCGCCGATGACGATGCGGTCGCCGTAGACGTTCATCTTGGTGACCCGCTCGATTTTCAGATCGCCCAGCGGGGTGTGCTCCCACTTGCCCTTGCGGGGTGTCGAACGGCACAATCGGCCGTCGACCACGCTGTAGCAGGTCCCGTCGTCGGCGTAAGCGAATTTCGTAACGTTCAACCCGTCCACGAGCGTCTCGGAGAGGATTTTGTCCTCGACGGCGGAACGCACCTGCACCACGTGCGAGGGCGGGGGGACGCGTTTCTCGCACATCTTCAGGAGTTGAACGTCCTCGCAGACGAACCGGCGCGGGTCGTTCTTGGTCCAGCTCAGCGATTTCTTGCCGCGCAGCGACCCGTCGGTGTAATGAAGCTTGATTGCCCGGGCAGTCCGCGTGCGGTACAGGTGGAAGTAGGTGTCGTTGTTGTTCGTGCGGGCGGCGAAGTGGCCGAATTTTCGCGAACGGCGAGGCCGATGGGCGCGAACTTCCTCCCATTCCTCCTCGCCGGCCTCGGCAGGGTCGCCCTCGCCGGTGTAGAGGTACACGCTGTACTTGGGCGTCTGGTGGTTGAGAAACGCGATCACGTCGAACGTCACGTCCTTGCCGTAGTCGAGAATCACATCGGCCGGCGCGATCTCGCTGACCACCTGCGGCGTGCGGAACTCCCAACCGACGCGGTCCTTCGTGGCCACGTCGCCGGTCGCACCTTGAGGCAGCGTCACGCGCGGCGTCTGCTCGATGCGGGTGAACGGGCGGGTCATCAGACGGCAGAGACTGAAGTACGGGCCGCGACCTTTCTTCTTCCGAGCCTTCTTCTCCAGGATGAACCGCAGGTAGATCCCGTGGGTCTTGCGAGGCTGATCCAACGTCACGTAGTTCACCCGGCGAGGCAGCTTCGTTTCGGCCGCCTTCTTCCAGTACGGATTCATCTCGATGGGGTTCATGTCCGCCCCACCGAGCCCGCCTCCGCCGAGGTCGAGGCTGTCGGTGCCCTCCTCCTCACCGAAGGGCGAATGCTTGCGCTGGTCGTATTTCAGGCCCTTCTTGAGTGTGTAGAAGATGACCTTCTCGACGCCCTTGATCCGCTGGATGGCGATGGTCCCGATGGACTGCTCGGACTCCCACGGAATCACCATGTGCCCTTCGGAGTTCTTGATAACCGGGGCAGTCCCGATCTGGAAGTGCCCCTGCCCGCCCCGAAACGTTGCCGCCATCCGGGCCTTGGGTGAAATCTGGAACTCCACGCTCTTCCCGCTGAGCGTCTGGGGGACGGTGCCCGGCCAATCAATATCGCCGCCGACCATGCCCAGGGGCGACTGCTCGACTTTGTAGTTGTGCAGGATCAGGTGAACCTTGTCATCGTGTACCGTCATCGCGCGGATGGGGTATCGGCCGGTCCCGCCCAGCCCCGTCTTGCGATAGGTCTCGGCTTCGATGCGAAAGAGGTTGTTCTTCATTCGCCCGATAACGGCCTGCTCGCCGACGGCGTGCAGCTCGTTGGGTCCGCCCCAACCGCCCGGGCTGCCCCCCCAGAGCTTATGGCCTTCCAGGTCGGTCGCCATCATCGAGTGGCCATGCTCGGCGACCCGGCAGCCGAAAAACACGCGGTCACCCACAGCGGCGGCGGCGCCCGGTCCGGTATGGTCGCCCAGCCAGCCGCCCGTTCGCATATCCAGCCCCTCGCCCACAGGACGCGTCATCCACGCGGGAGATTCCTTGTCCCAGTCGCCCCGCCCGACGGCGAACTCGTAATACGCCCGCACGCCCTGGTGAGTGAACACGCGGGCTTCTAGTTTGGTCCCTGCCGGCACGTGAGAACCCCACAGGTCCATCCCGTCCCAGAGGGCTTCGTACTCGCCCTTATCGAGCTTCACGCCCTGGGAGATGATGCGCACCAGCTGCCCCGAAGGGGTGTACAGACCGACCGACGCGACCCCGTCCTCGGGCATGGTAAAGGGAATCCGGATGGCACCCTGCGTTCCGCGCAGGGTGACCCGTTGGGGTGTGTTGGCGTCGGCAGATTCCTCGGCGGCGGAGGCATTCTGCGCCTCTCCTGCTGCCGGCCAAACCGCCAGACCAGCCACCATTATCCACGTCACCACCGCTGCAGCCATCAGCCACGTACTACGCATGATCTCATCCTCATTGGTGCGATTTCTCGTTCGACCGGGGCATACCTCAACCCCGGAGTGAGTATAACCGCCCAGCCGCCCCGATGTGTCGGCCGATGAGACCGGATTTCACTCTATCCCGGCCAGCTCGTATTGCTGCGCCGCACGGGAGAATACGCCCCGTCGGGCGTTGGACCCCTCCGCCAGGATCACTGAGGTCGCGATGGAATGCGGATACGAGAGTCTCAGCCAGTTCTACGCGATGTTCGGGCGCATCATGGGCGTGCCGCCGGGTCGCTATCAGCGGCGGCTGAGAGATTGAAACATCGCGGCTGACCGGTCAGGACAGGATGGCCGCCAGCACGTCGCGCTGGGAGATGATGCCCACAGGCTCGTCGCGATCCACCACCAGGACGTGACGAATGTGGTGCTTCTCCAACATGCCCGCACAGCCGCTGAGCTCGTCGCGCGGATGGCAGGTAAGCACCGGCGAACTCATGATGTCCTTGACGGTGGTCTCGATCGGATCGAGCTTCTCGGCCAATACCCGTCGCAGAAAGTCGCGCTCGGTGACGATGCCGATGATCGTGTTGGGATGCTCCTCGACCACGACGCAGCCGACGTTGGCTTCCTTCATGCGAATGGCTGCTTCGCTTACGGACGTCTCGGGGACGACGGCAATGACGTTCGCCCCCTTCTTGAGAAGAATGTCTTCGACAGTGGCCATGACATATCCTTTCCGGCCTGACCGAATCTGCGATCGGCAAAACCCCCGGGCGAGGGAGCTTACCACCCCCGGAGCACACATCTTTCTATCGACATTCTACCCGTCCGCTTGCGGCAAAAAGCTGGACTATGCCCGCTGCGGCAGGGGTTGCGGGATGCGGAACGAGAATTCCGCCCACCGGCCCGGCTGGCTGGCAGCGTCCACCCGCCCGCCATGGAGATTCACAATCCGCCAGACCGTATACAACCCCACACCCGTGCCCTTCTCCTTGCGCAGCTCCGGGTCGTCCAGGCGCGAGAACTTTCGAAACAGCCGATCGCGGTCGCCCGGCGTGAAGCCTCGCCCCTCGTTGCGAACCACCACGGAGAACCCATCCTCGTCGGAACTGGCGCGGAGTTGGATCTCGCTGCCCTCTCGGCCATACTTGCAGGCGTTGGACAGCAGGTTCACCAGGACGATCTTCAACATCGCCGGATCGACCTCCACCGCCGGGCCGGCTTCGGGGGCGTCGATGGTGAGCTGTTGCTGCTTATCCTCGATCGAAGATCGCACGATATCCACAGCCGGGTCGATCACGTCGGTTCGCAGAGCAACCCCGAGCTTGACGTTCAGCGTCGTCTCGCCCCCCTCCAGCCGGGCCAGCGAGAGGTATTCCTCCACCAGGTCCAGCAGGTAGCGCCCCTTGTTCTGCATGCGGGCGAGCTTGTCGCGCTGCTCGTCGTTGAGTTCGCCGAGGTAGCCGTCCGCCAGTACGGTCGCATCCATCATCATCGAGGCGACGGGGCTTTTCAGCTCGTGGGTGACAAAGGCGAGCATCTCGTTGTACGCGCGGTTCGCGCGGGTGAGCTGCTCGATGCGATAGGCCTTCTCCACCGCCTGCCCCAGACGCTCAGCCACCGCAAGATGCATGCGGACGGTGCCTCGGTCGTAGGCACGCTCCTCCCGCGAGGAGCGGAAGAACAGCCCCACGTTTCGCCCTTCCACCGCCAGCGGGCAGGTCATGGACGACCGAACGCCCTCTGCCACCAGCAGGCGGGACGATCGACTCCGGGGGTGGGTCTCCAGGTACGCGGGCAGATCGTCGATCAGGCGGAAGTGCCCCCGGTCGATGATCCGCTCCAGTGAGCTGCCCCGGAGGTCTTCGGCGTATCCCTGCCGGAGCTTCAAAGGCTGATAGCTCGCCCGGGCGGTGTGGGCGACCACCCGTCGGCCGGTCTCATCCACGAACGCCAGGGCAATCCGATCGCCCGGACAGACCTCCCGCGTGGTCTCGAAGAGGAAATCGATCAGCGCCTCGATGGAGTCCGCCGCCGCCACGCGACGATTGACCTCATCCAGCACGCCGACCGCCCGGTCGGGCAGGGGCGCGTGGAGGACGTCGGCCTCGGAAAGATAGCGGGGCTCGCCCGCGTCGGATGGGCTCATCGTCTGGCAGTCCGTTTGGAAATGGACTTCGTCGTGAGAATGCGCGAGTTTCTCCGAGCATCAAGGAACAGAAACGCAGGCATATACACGATATCTGTCAAGTTTCTGTGACGCAGACGCGCAGGGAAACCCGCCATTCGCAGCAGAAGCAGCTTTCTAAACGGGCTGCTAGGGATGGTAGAACACCAGCGACTGAACTTCCACGCCCTTCATGGCGTTGAGCTTGTCGGCCATCGCGGTGATGACGTCGTCGTCGGCAGACATCTCCAGCAGCAACAGCCCGTTGAGCCCGGGCGCACCGGTGCCCGTATCATGCAGCCCGAGGCGCGTCTTGATGTACTGGCCATGCTCGGTGAGCACCTTCTGCACGTCGACCGCTTCTTCCAGGCGATCGGTGATGTGAACCCCGAGAATCGTGTGCTTGTCTTCCATGTGCGTCTCCCTTCGGAGTGATTGGCGAATCAGACTTCGGCAAGCGGGTCGCCGGCGTCTTCCTCGTTGATGCCGGCCGCCTCGATCTGTGCCTCGAACTGCGGGCTCCACAGATACGCGCTGCTTCCTTCGGCGTAGCGTTTCATCGCCTGGAGCACCTGGCGGAGAACGGTCACCGCGTCGCGATACTCGGGCAACTCGCGGCGGATGGCGAACTCGGCGATCTCGTCGATGATCGCGTCGCCTTCCAGCAGCACCTTCGCCCGCTGGATCGCCTTGTTGACCGCCTGCATCTGCAGCTTGGTAGCCCGCTCCTTGGGCGCCAGCCGGCAGAGCTTGTCCATCTCCTCATACAGCCCCTCCGCCTCGCTCTCGATCAACTCGTACGCCAGGCGATAGCCGTACATCTCCTTGAGTTCGTCGACGTCCGCTTCCTCCAGCTCGATCTCGATGATCTCATACTCCTCGTCGTCCTCGTCTTCCTCCCCATCGAGCTCGCCTTCATCCTCATCTTCGTCTTCATCTTCGTCGAAGAGATCCAGCTCGTCGTACTCGTCCAACTCATCGTCGATTTCGTCGTCGTCGAAATCGTCCGGATCGTCCCGCTGAATCGGAAGCAGATCGGGCGCGTCGAAGTCGTCGTCATCGTGAGGCAACGTGTTCTCTGCCGACATGGCACACTCCTTGGCATACGGGGCAACGTCTCTCATCCTGAGCCAACGCCGTGCGCTTATCCTCGCAATCCGCCCCGGACTTGTCCAGCCGGAAAACCGGACGATCGCCGAACCGTCGGATCGTCGAGCTACAGACTCGCGCCCTGCTCGATGAGCTTGTCGTGCACAGCCTGCCCGTCGACGTCGTGGGCGGAGATGCCTTCCTTCGACGCAATGGCCGCCCCCAGACCGGCCGCCTGCCCCACGGTACACGCCGGAGGCATGACCCGCATCGAGCTGTGCACGCCGTGATCGGTGGAGATCGGACGCCCGCCGATGAGCAGATTGTTCACATCCTTCGCCACCACGCAGCCGAAGGGAATCTCGTACCAGTCGTCGTCGGGCAGATGGAGACGCTCCGTGCCCGTTCCGTCGGGGTTGTGAATGTCCAGGAAGTAGTGCACCCGCGCGATGCTGTCGGGGAACTTCGAGCAGTTCCTGTAATCGTCCACGGTGATCCACGCCAACCCCTTGATGCGGCGGGTCTCGCGGATGCCGATGTGATGGGCCACCGAGTGAATGCGGCAGTTCTCAAAGCCCGGTACGCGGGTGCGGAAAAACCGCAGAAACTCCCGCAACTGCGATCGGCCTTCCAGCTCGGCCGCGGAGAGGTCCTGCCCGTTGGTGCCCGAGCGGTGAATGATCCGCGTGGTGTTGAAGTGGAACACATCCGGCTCGAACCAATCGAACATCAGCACGTCTTCGCGGAGGCAGTGAATTTCGCCGGCCTGGCGGGCCTGGTGATAGAGTTCGGTGATCTCGCCGCGCGAGGGCATTCGGTCGGCGTGGACATTCTCCAGCTTGAAACACAGCGTCATCGGCTGACAGTGACCGGTGGGCCCGCCCTGCTCGTACTCGCAACCGGCAAGGACAGCCAAATCCCCGTCGCCGGTGGCGTCCACGAACGTCTTGCCCTTCACCGCCGAGAAGCCCGACTTGCTGTGCAAAACCGCAGCGGCGATCTTCCCGTCCTCGACAACGGCGTCCACCAGCGTGTGATGGAACAGCAACTCCACGCCGGCCTCCAGGCAGAGGTCTTCGGCCGCCAGCATCGCCACATCCTTGGAGATCTCACGATACGACCCGTGAAGATACTCGCCCGGGCGGGTGGACGTGTCCGCCTCCTTCGGCGGGCGGTACCGGTACATCTGCTCGAGCCAGTCGGTGTAGACGGGCTTGTCCAGGCAGACGCCCTGCACGTGGTTGGGCATGAAGGGCTGGACCTCGCCCATGGTGGCCATTCCGCCCAGACAGCCGAACCGCTCGACCAGCAGGACCTTCGCGCCGTTGCGGGCGGCCATCACAGCCGCCCCGATGCCACCGGGGCCGCCGCCGATGACGACGACGTCGGCTTCATGGCGAACGGGAATGTCCTGCGAAACGCTGTACGGAAGAGTGCTCATGGGAAACTCGCTGAGTCAGATGCCTCAGAAACGTGGGCCGGGGAACGTTACCCGACCACGGGCAAAGGATAGTCCACCACGGGCAGCATGTCCAGCCGGCAGGGCGCGTCAAACACCGCCGCGACCCTTGGTGTCGCTGGTGAGTCCGGGCAGCAGCGGGACCTCCTGACGGTAGGATGCGTACTCTTCGCCGAACTCCGCGCGCAGGGGAACTTCCTCCGCCAGCGCCAACCGACGGACAGGCCAATGCAGCAGCAACGGGCCGAACGCTCCCAGCCACGAGCCCGCCAGCAGCAACACGCCCGGGCCGATCAGCAATCCCCATGCGAGGTAGATCGGGTGGCGACACATCGCGTACGGGCCCTGTCGGCAGAATCGACCCTCGCGCATCGCGGGAATCACCCGCCGAAGAGACTCGACGTAGAGCATGAGCCCCATCAGGAGCATGACCACCCCGGCAGCAACGAACACCCAGTACAGCCATCCATGGGCCGTCGACCAGCTCACCCACAGCGCCCCTGCCGCCCCGAGTGCCCAGTAGACCACGAGAATCGCCCCCAGCAGCGGGCCCTTTCCGAGAGATTGGGAGGGATGAGATCCGGTCATTTCTGGAGTTTCTCCGACGCTTTCAGTGCCAGGGGGGACTCGGCGTAGTCCTTCACCACGCGCTTCCAGGTGGCAGCCGCCTTGTCGGACGCTTCGATCGCGAGGTACGCCTCGGCAGCGAGCATGAGCAGTTGTGGTACGTGGTTGCTCCGCGGGCTGACGCGCGCGAGGATCTCGGCTTCCAGCACCGCCCGATCGTACTGCTTGCGTCCCACGTACAACCGGGCCGCCATCAGCGACCAGTATCCATCAAGCTTATCACCCGGATACGCCATCGCCCAGCGTTTGAGGTAGGTCTCGGCGTCGTCGTAGTTCCGTTTGCGGAGATAAGCCTCCACGTGGCGGGCGAAGTCGCCCTTCTCGACCGCCGGTTTCTTCTGCTCGTGGTACGGCTTGTCGCCGGCCTTGTCGTAGGCGGCAGCGGCCTTGCCCGCGTCCCCGCCGGCGCGCCAGACGTCGCCGATGCCGATGCGCGCCTCGCGGATGGCCGGCGCGGTCGTGAGTGTGGCGTACTTGCGAACCACCGCCTCGAAAATCTGCAGCGATTCGGTGGTCTTGCCGTGACGCAGCAGGATGCCCGCGGCGTCCACCATCAGTCGGGCCGAGGCGTCCGGCGTGGTGGCGATCTTCGCGCCGGTCAGCAGGTCGCCCGCCGCGTCGAGATCCTTCCCGCGGGCCGAGAGGAGCTCCACGTACGGTTCCATCGCGTCGGGCAGGACGATTCCCGGCGCCTTGTCCCGCCGCAGCAAAGCCGAGCCGGCCGACAGCAACGCCTCAGACTGCTTGCCGCGCGCCAGCAGCAGCATCGCCTCGGCGTTGGCCCGGGGCGGGAGCTTGGCGAAGTCATACTCAGCCACGAGCTTGGCGTACTCGCGCACGGCGTCGAGCTTGTTGCTGGTAACGCGGTCCCACGGGCGAGACACGAACACCCGATGCGTCCGCGTCCGCTTGCCCAGGTGCGTCTCGGCTGAGACGGTCACCTTGTGCATCCCGGGGGTAAGATACACGTGCTCGGGTTTGTCGCCCGTGGCGGTCTGCCCGTCGCCGAAGTCCCAGTGCAGCGTCTTGCGGTACACACTCTTGCCGTCCTTGAGCCCCTCGAAGACGTACCGCTGGTAGTAGCGGTTCTTCATGAAGGTCTCACCGGCGTGGGTCGGGATGAAGTCCACCGTCTCGCTGTCGCCCAGCGTTTCCATGAGGCCGGGCGTCGCCTGGTGGAACGGCGCGAAGGCTGCCGGCGGGATGTAGGTGACGCGCTTTTGGCCGGGCGGCTTCCAGGCGAGCACCGCCACCGGCGTGCCGGCCGGGCTGACATGGAGAAAGGTCACCTTGTGCAGCCCGGCGGTAAGTTGCACGCGGTCGCGCTTGCGGATGTCCCGCTGCGGGCCATGCCACCCGCCGTTGGAAATCAGCAGCACGTCGTCGATCAGCAGGAAGGACGCGTTCGAGCTGGAGATGGAGAAGAGATACTCGCCCTTGACCGGGCACATCAGCCAGCCGGTAAACCGCGACGCCACGGCCGCCTGCGGACCGAACGGGTTGTGCCCGATGAACAGCCGATCTCGCACGTCCCTGCCCAAGAGCGTCTTCGCCTCGCCGAGCACGCGCCGGGCCTGCTTGAGGTTGCCCGCCTGGCCGCCGGGGTACTTCCAGGTCTCCATCAGGACGCCGCGTTTGATCTCGAGCGTTTCGTCGGGCTTGGGCGGTTTGCGGTTTCCGAAGTACACGTAGTAGGTCTGCACTTTCGGGCGAATGGCGAAGGCGACCACAGCCCGATCGCCCGGCCCGGTCATCAGCACGCGGGAGGGCACGACCCGGCGATGAACGGTGGTCACTCGAATGTCCGACCCGTCGCCTGCCGCTTTGCCGGCGGTGTAGACCTCAGCCACCGCGAAGTCCTCTCCCTCCAGCAGCGTGGGTTTGGGGTTCTCGACGGTGACTTTCCGGCGATGCTTCCACTTGGCGTCCCACCACGGATGGGCGGCGGAGGCGACGGCCACCCATCCCAGCCAGACCGCCAGGACAGCGGCAAGACGCAGGGATCGCGCCTCTCGGCGGCGCGGCGTGATGGGCGTTCGTGGCGTCACGGGCTTGATTCTACCATAGATAAACGCACTCCTGCACGGTACATTGCTCGCACTCTCATGATAGAAAACACGCCACGCCAGCACGAGGGTCGGCTGTATGACGCGGTGATCTTCGACATGGACGGGACGCTCGTCGAGTCGGCGATCGACTTCGACGGAATCCGGCGGGACCTGAACATCCCCGCCGAGACCGGCATCCTCGAAGCCATCGCCCGTATGCCCGCCGACCGCCGGACCCACGCCAACGCCCTGCTTCTGGAAAGGGAGCTTCTCGGCGTGCGCAACGCGTCACTGGTCAGCGGCGCCCACGACGTGCTCACGCGAGTTCATGCAGCGGGGCTGAAAACCGCCCTGCTCACCCGCAACGCGCGGGAGGCGATGTTGGCTGCCTTCGAGCAGTTCGACGTGCTGCGGTTCGACGTCGCCTGGTCGCGGAACGACGGGCCGATCAAGCCCGAGCCCGACGGCGTGCTGCGCGCATGTGAGGAAATGGGCGTCACCCCCCAGCGGACCCTGTGCGTGGGCGACTTCCGCTACGAGATCATCGCCGCCAACGAAGCCGGGTCGGTCAGCGTGCTGTTGCGCCGTCCCGATCGGCCGGACTTCACGGACCTGGCCTGCCATGTGATCGACGATCTGCACGAACTGCTGGACCTCCTGGAGCTTTCCTGACATGACCGCCCGATCCTCCCGCCGGTTCGCAAACGCCTTTGCCCTCAGACGGTGCACTGGTGCGCCGGAGTTCCGCTGACATGTTCCGACTGCCGCTGGCGAACATCCTGCATCACAAGCTCAGCAGCGTTCTCAGCGCGCTGGGCGTTGCCATCGGGATCTGCATGCTGGTGACGCTCACCGGTCTGTCGCGCGGAACGCTGCAGGAAATCGCCCAGCGCTGGGAAGCCGTCGACGCCGACGTGATCGTCTTTCCCGGCGTGTTCACCGGTGACGTGGCGAACCTCTCAGCCCTCAGCCTGCCCGACCGCTACGTGGACACCATCGCCGAGAAACACCCCGACGAGGTCGACCGCGTGGTCCCCGTGAACATCTGGAGCATGAAACTCGGCGGGCAAAGCCAGATGGTCGTCGGCATCGACCCTGAAGACATGCCCGTGGTCCTGGGGGGCAGGGAGGTACAGCAGGGCCGATCGTTCGACCCCGAGGGGTCCTTCGCGCGTTGGATCCGGCAGCGCGTCGCCGACGGGCCCCGCGAGGGAAGGGACGTTCTGGAGATCGACGCCAACGAGTTGGCCGACCCCGCCCACAACGGGCTGGAGATGGTGATCGACTCGCGCCTCGCCGAGGCGGGGCGGTACGAGGTCGGGCAGACCGTCTCCGCCGCCGGCCATCGCTGGACCATCGTGGGCATCGTCCCCGCCGGCGGACTGGCGCGGGTGTACATTCCCCGGCGGACGGCCCAGTGGTTGTTCGTGGACCCCGCCCTGCAGCGGAGCACGCTGATGTTCGTGCAGTTGGGGGGGAATCTGAATCATCGCACGGTGGCCGAGAATATTTCCGAGTCCATCGGGCAGAAGGTGCTGCCCCTGGCGTCGTACCGGACGATGCTTACCGACCGCTACCGGATGATTTACACCTACGTGGACATCGTCAACGGGATTGCCCTGGTCATCGCCTTCCTGTTTACGATGGTGGTGCTGTATACGATGGTGATCCAGCGGACGCGGGACCTGGCGATTCTCAAGTCGGCCGGCGCGTCGCGGACGTTCCTCGTCGCCCAGGTGCTCACCGAGGGACTGATCCTCTCGCTGGTGGGGGCGGCGGTGGGCATCGCCCTGGCCCCGCTGGCGGAGTGGGGGCTCGAGGAGCACACGCTGCTTTCGGTCTCCATCACGGGCGGGACGATCTGGCTGGCGGTGGGGGTGGCCATCGGCGGGGCGCTGCTCAGCGGGCTGTACCCCGCCTGGCGGGCGACCCGCGTGGACATGCTATCCGCTTTGGCGATGGAATAGGAACACGATGACGAACGCATCCAACGACATGACATGCGACGAACCGGTGCTGCTGGAGGCGGTGGGCCTGGAGAAATCTCTCGGCCACGGTGCGGGGCGCGTCCACGTGCTGGGCGGGCTGGATCTGCAGGTGCGGGCCGGCGAATTCCTGGCCGTCATGGGGCCCAGCGGGTGCGGCAAGAGCACGCTGCTGCACGTGCTCGGCCTGATCACCCCTGCCGAGGCGGGAACACTCGCCATCGCCGGGCAGACGGTCGGGCGTGGCGATCGCGAACGCACGAAGCTGCGGCGCGAGCGGATCGGGTTCGTCTTCCAACGGCTGAACCTGCTGAGCACACTGTCGGCCAAGGGCAACATCGACATTTCCATGCGTGTTCGAGGCCTCTCGCCAGGTCGACGCGCGACAGAACTGCTGGAGTCGATGGGAATCGGCGAGTTGGCCGACAGAAAGCCTCACGAAATGTCCATCGGTCAACAGCAGCGGGTGGCCATCGCCCGGGCATTGGCCCATCGCCCCGCCCTGTTGCTGGCGGATGAGCCCACCGGCAGCCTGGACAGCGCCAAGACCGCTGAGCTGCTGGAGATTCTCCGGGACGCCAACCGTCGCGAAGGCCAGACCATCGTGATGATCACCCACTCACCGGAGGTGGCGCGTCGGGCCGACCGCGTGGTGTGCATGCGGGACGGCGTGATCGCCCCTGCCGCGCGGGAGACGATCTCGTGAGCGCCGCCGACCAACCCGCCACCCTCGTGCCCGCCAACCCGCCGGCCGACGAGGTCTCGGTGCTGCGATGGTTCCTCTTCTACGTCGTCGGGTTCATCGCAGCGGTCGTCGGGGTAACGGTGCTGCTGGGCGAGCAGGGCTGGCAGGGCGAGGCGTCGCTGTCCGGGGTGGCCGAGGCGATGGGGCAGATGCCCCCGCTGGCGAAGCTGCTGGTCTTCGCGATGTACGCCTCGGTATGCACCACGTTCCTGCCCCTGCCCACCGGGGCGGTGGTCGCCGCGATGGCGACCCGCGAGGCGGCCGTCGCTGGTTCGCTGGTGGGTACGACGCTGCTGGTGGCGACGGTCGGCGCGCTGGCGTCGACCGTGGCGAACCTCAACGACTATCACCTGTTCACCTGGCTGCTGCGGAGTCGGCACGTCGCGAAGGTGCGGCACACGAAGGTCTACGAAAAGTCGGCCAAGTGGTTTGCCCGCTCGCCGTTCTTCCTGCTGGTGGTGTTCAATGTCATACCGATCCCGGTGGACGTCATTCGGCTGCTGGCGATTACCTACCGCTACCCTCGCACGAAATTCGCGGCAGCCAATTTCATCGGCCGATTCCTTCGATACGGTGTGATCGCAGCCGTCACGTACTGGTTGAGCTCGTGGCGAACCGACGCCGGCTGGATCGCGGTCCTGGTGCTCCTGGGCGTGGCGGTGGCGTTGGGGCTGTCGCGGGTGATCCCGAAACTGGTGGGCAAACTTCGCCCCGTTTCCACTAACGGCTGAACCACTTGGGGGTCTGAACCGAAAGACCTACAATGAAACCCATGAAACGAATGCGAATCAGATTGTTGACGATGCTCCTCGCCGCGGCGGGAATCCTGCAGCTGGGCGCCTTGGGCGCCTCGGCCAACGACCCGAACACGCCGACCACCCAGCCCAGCGACGCCAACGCCGCCAAGCCGAAGCTGGACCCGGCCGTCGCGAAAATCCTCGATGGCATGGAGTCGGCGGGGACCTACCGGACGATCCGGGCGAACATCGTTTACCAGGTGTACGACCGCCTCGAAGGCACCCGGGAGATCCGCAAGGGAACGGTGTATCACGCCAAGGGCGACCCGAACGACCCCAACGCGACCGACCGGTTTGCCGTGCATTTCAACACGCTCCAGCGCAACAAAGGACCAGCCATCCGCGAGCGGATCCGGTACGCCTTCGACGGGAAGTGGTTCACCATCGCCAAGGAGCGGGTCAAGCAGATCCATCGCATCCAGGTGGCCCGCGGGGGACAGCGCGTCGAGCCGATGCGCCTCGGACGCGGACCATTCCCGCTGCCGTTCGGGCAGAAAACCGAGGACATGGTCCGCTTCTTCGAGCTGGACACGCGCGACCCGAAGAGCTCGGACCCGAATGGGACGTCCTATATCGAGTTGGTCACCAAGCCCCGCTACCGCCGGCACGTCAACTTCCTCAAGCTCGAAATGTGGATCGATCGCCGGACGAACCGCCCGGTGAAGATTGTCTCCCACCAGGGCGACCCGACCAAGAAGAAGCACTGGGCCCGCCGCCGGGAACTGAGCCGACGCGACATCATCAAGCGGACGACCGTGACGTTCGATGACGTCAAGACCAACGTGGAGATCGATAAGGACCTCTTCCGCCCCGAGAAAAAACGCGGCTGGAAGCTGATCGTCAAACCTCTCGATAAGGCCCAACCCGACGATCTCCGCGCTCCCTAGAGGCGGGGGCGGCCCGTCTGGTCGCTCGCCCTGGCCGGGGCTGATCCGGACGTGACATGCGCGGCCGGGCGCGGTATCGTTTCGCCTTTGGATTCCCGACCGCCCCGGCGGAAAGCTCCGGAGACCCGCGATGTACAAAGGCAACAGCATCGGCGTCGTCGTGCCCTGCTACAACGAGGAAACGCAGATCCGCGACGTGCTGGCGACCATGCCCGTCGTCGTGGACCACGTGCTGGTGGTGGACGATTCCAGCGATGACGGGACCTGCCGGATCGTCGAAGAGTTCATCGCTTCCGATGGCGGCGACGAGTCGCGCGTGACGCTTGTGCGACACGAAACCAACCAGGGCGTCGGAGCGGCTTTGACGACCGGCTATCGCGAGGCGCTGCGCCGCGAGATCGACATCACAGCCGTCATGGCCGGCGACGGACAGATGGACCCCGACGAACTGGAAACACTGCTGGACCCCGTCGCCGAGGGCCAGGCCGACTACGCCAAGGGCAACCGCCTGTTCTATCGCGACGCCTGGAACAAAATCCCCACGCATCGCTATCTCGGCAATGCCTTCCTCTCGCTGCTGACCAAGCTCGCCAGCGGGTACTGGCATGTGGCCGACTCGCAAACCGGGTACACCGCCATCTCGCGGGAGGCCCTGGAAACCGTCGACATTGAGGAGATGTACCCCAGTTACGGCTATCCCAACGACATGCTCGTGCGGCTGAACGTGTACGACTTCCGCGTGGTGGACGTCTACATTCGGCCGGTGTACGACGTCGGCGAGAAGTCCAAGATGAAGCTCATGAGGGTGGTCCCACGAATGAGCTGGCTGATTCTCAAACGATTCTTCTGGCGGATGGGCGCGAAGTACATCGTCCGCGACTTTCATCCGCTGGTGTTGTTCTATCTCTCCAGCGCGTTCCTTTCGGTGGCTGGGCTGGTGCTGTTCATTCGCATGATCTGGATCTGGATCGCCGTGGGGACCATTCCGCAGATGAACGCGCTGCTGTGGGTGTTCTGCTCGGTGACGGCGGTGCAGTTCGCCCTGTTCGCGATGTGGTTCGATATGGAAATGAACCGCGATCTGTGCGTCCGACGGCACCGTCGGCCTCGACGAAGACGCCCGACTGCGGATGGCGAGACGTGACCCGAGCCCGACCCGAATCCACCGCGATGAAAGTGCTCGTCGACGTCACCCATCCAGCCCATGTGCACTTCTTCCGTCATGCCATGGACGCCCTTCGCCAGGACGGCCACGACGTGATTATCACCGCGCGCGACAAGGACATCACGCTGGCGCTGCTGGACGAGATGAATCTCGAATACCACGTGCTTGGCTCAGCCGGGCGGGGAATAACCGGCCTGGCCGGCGAATTGATCCGGCGCGACTGGTCGCTGTGGCGTTTCGCGCGCCGAGCTCGGCCTGACGTGCTGACCGGCGTCGGCGGCGTATGGGCGGCCCACGTCGCGGCCTTGCTGCGACGCCCCGCCGTCGTATGGGACGATACAGAACACGCGCGACTGTCCCACGCGCTGACATTTCCGCTGGCCTCGTCCATCTGCACGCCGGAATGCTACACGCGGGAGCTGGGCAGGAAGCACGTGCGTTACGCCGGCTGCCACGAGCTGGCGTATCTGCATCCGGACCGGTTCACGCCCGAGGCGGCGCTGGTCGCCGAGTTGGGCATCGACCCCGCTCGACCCTACGCGGTGATTCGGCTGGTGGGGTGGGGAGCCCATCACGACGTCGGCCATCACGGGTTCGATCGGGCCGGCCTGGTGCGGTTCGTGGAGGAACTCTCCGGGAACGTTCAACCTTACATCACCGTCGAGGGTGAGCTGCCGGCCGACCTCGAGCACTATCGCCTGGCGATTCCGTACCGGCAGATTCATCACGTGCTCGCGCTGGCGTCGCTGTACGTGGGCGAGGGAGCGACGATGGCCTCCGAGGCAGCCGTGCTGGGAACGCCGTCGGTGTATGTGAATACGCTGGACGCCGGCACGATCGAGATGTTCATCCAGGCCGGCCTCATGACCCGTTCGACCGACGCCCACGAGATACGCCAAACGTGCCTGGCGATCGCGACCCGCCCCGACGACGCGCGCCGTAAGGCCCTCGACGCCCGAAACGCCTGGCTGGCCGAGCAGACCGACGTATCGCAGTTCATCGTTGAACAATTGTTGCAAGCGGGTCGGCGAGGTGGTTCGTGCGCGTCCTGATCGACCTGACCCATCCAGCCCATCCCCATTTCTTCCGGCACGCGATTGCCGAGTTGCGAAACCGCGGACACGCGGTGGAACTGACCTATCGTGCCGGGTCGGTACCGCCGAACCTTCTCGAAGGGCTGAAACTGCCAGCCAAGCCCGTCGGACGAACAGGAACCGGCAGGTTGGGAGCCGTGGGTCGCCTGCTCACGCGCGATCTGCATCTCTGGAGACATGCCCGTCGGTTCCGACCCGATATTCTGACCGGTATCTCAGGCGTGTTCGTCGCCCACGTCGGTCGGCTGATGGGCAAACCCAGCATCGTCTGGACGGACACCGAACCGGGTCGGCTGCCGCAACGATTGACCTGGCCGTTCGCCACGCGCATCTGCACGCCGGACTGTTTCGGCCTCGACGCGGGCCATAAGCATGTCCGCTACCCCGGGCTGCACGAGTTGGCGTACCTGCATCCGAAGCGATTCACGCCGGATCGGAGGATTGTCGAGAGTCTCGGGATCAATCCCGACGAGCCCTATTGCATCATCAGGACCAGCACGTGGGGAGCTCAGCACGACATCGGCCAACGAGGGATCACCGACCTTGCCCAGTTGGTGCGGGCGATCGAGCCGCACGCCCGGCCGTACATTTCTTACGAGGGCCCCGCCGCGGCAGAGCTCGAACCGTATCGCCTTCGGATCCCGCTGGAGTGCATTCACCATGTGCTGGCGTTCGCGTCGCTGTACGTGGGGGAGGGAGCGACGATGACGACCGAGTCGGCCTTGCTGGGCACCCCGGCGATCTACGCCAGCTCACTCGATGTGGGAACGGTCCGAATGCTCAGCAAACATGACCTGGCGTGGCGGATATCCGAACAGTCAGGCGTCATTGACCGGGGCCGGGAAATCTTGGCCGATCCGTCGGGACAGTCCCATGCCTCCCAGGCCCGGAACCGTCTCCTTGACGACATGATCGACGTCACAGAATTCATCGTCGACACGCTGGAGGAGGTAGGCGTCGGCAGGCAGCACTCATCACCGTGAACCGAACGCCCGCATCGGCCGACGAAGAAGCCGCTTCTCATCCTCCTGCAGAATGCCGCCCCACCACACCACCAGGAAGAATGCCCCCCCGAAGACGGCGACCTTCACCGCCAAACGCACCCCCACGTGCAGCCCGCCCAACGGCAGCAGGTACACCGCACCCCCGCACAACAGTGAGACAGCGAGGATCTTCCCGAGCTTGCTCCAGAGCATCACCTCGCCCACCGGCTGACCGGTCGCCCGGGCCATTCGACGCAGATAGAACACCACCACCACATACGCCGAGCCGGCCGTCCCGATGCTGGGTCCGAGGAACGACAGTCTGCCGCCCCCGCCCAGCCAGATCAGCGCAAAACTGATGATCGCATTGGTGGTAAACGCCAACAGCGCGCCGATGAGGATTGCGCGCGTCTGCCCGATGGCCTTGAGGAAGGCGCCGTACACAGCCATGCGCACCGGCAGGACCAGCAGATAGATCACGAACGGCCAGGTCGCCTCGCGGAACGGCGCCCCGAACAGGAGAATAATCACATCCTGCGCGCAGACCAGGAACATCGCGAAGACGGGGTAGACCACCAGGCTGCACTTGCGGGCGGCCCCTTTCCACAGACGCAGCGCCTCGGCCGAGTTGCCTTTCTCCCAGTGCGTGACCATCTCGGGCATGATGCCATTGAACACGCTGATGGTCACCACGGCGAACACGGGCAGTTCCATTGCGCCGACGGCGTACACGGCGAACTCTGCCGGCTCGAAGTACGTGGAGATCAGCAGCTTGTCGAAGTACTTCCCGAGCACACTCACCACGGTGGCGGCAAACACGGGCAGGATATACGCCAATTGGCCAAGCAGCAGACTCCGCCGCCGCTGGGGGGCTTCGCCTCCCCGCCCCGACAGCCTCGCCATGTCGGCCACCATGACGATCGCCAATGCACATTCCACCGCCACCAGGTAGTACAGGGTGCGTTCCAGAGGCCAACCGGCGACGGTCAGCACGATGAGAATGCCGGCCTCCACGGCGATCGTCGCGATGAGATACCCCCCGCCGCGAACGGGTCGATCGATGCTGATGAAGAACGGCCGACCCAGCATGAGAAACATCCGGGCCACCGGGTACAACCAGAACATCCGGAAGATCGCCGCCAGGCGAGGGTTGTCGAACAGCGCCGCCACGCCATCGGACGCCAGCACCATGATCGCCGCGCTGAGCAGGCCGCACCCCGCCGCGACGATGATCGTGTTGGTCAGCAACTCCCGCCGCCGACCGGGACCGAGCTTCGGTACGAAGTAGTACAGGCTGGAAGGCAAACTCAACCCGCAGACGGTCACCAGCAGCGTGACCACCAGCTGCAACTGGGTGTACGTGCCGAAGGTTTCCTTGGACATCCACCGCGCCAGGACCGCCAGCATGGCGACCAGCCCGAGCGTCTCAGCCGCGCGGGACACGACGATGATGGCACTGCGGGTTTGGGCGTTCAACGCCTCGATCCCGGTTGGGTGGCTTGGTTGGCGTCACCCCGCAGATCGAAGACAATCCAAGGCCGCATGCCTGCCTGGAAGGGCTCGTCCGGCCCGCCCCGTCGGCCGGGGTGAGAGGGATAGGACTTCGCGACCGGCAACTCGGACGCTACGAAATGGGCCAGGAAATCGAACAGGTTCGCCTTCGATTGCTGCCGCAGGACCGCGTCGGGGTCGCCGTACATCAGCAGGAACGGCGCGCCGGTTTCCTGATGGGCCTTCCGGGCGGATTGGACGATGGCGTCGGCGGCCTCGCGGAGACGCTGCTGCGGTGTCTCCCCCGGACTTCGCTGGAAGACACCGGCGATCTCCTCTGTGCTGATGGGCTGAACGACGCGGCGGTCCAGGTACCACGCGATTTCGGGGCGAAGGAAGGCGCCCTTGGAGGAGTGCTGGTTGGTCATGAAGGAATCCACGCTCAGCAGCGGCTTGTCGGCGGGGATGTTCTCATTGAGCCACTTCAACGCCTCGATCTTCTGAGGGTTCTGCCAGCGGATCCCATAGTAATGTCGGGTACCCACCCAACACTGATAGCTCAGGAAGAGCGTCAGCGCCAAAGCAAAGACGCCGCCGGCCACGTTCGGATACCGTTGCGAGGCCGTCGCGCCGATACGGCGAAACAGCAGGACGCCCATCGCACAGCAGATGGCCAGGACCGGGGCCAACGGCCTCTCCCATGACTGGTGCATCCACAACGCCCCCCGCAGCACGAACAGCTGAAGCAAGGCGGGCATCAGCAGGAGCATCCAACCCGGGAACATGGCGAAGCGGTCCAGGAACCTCCCGGCCGCCCCGTTTGCAGCGCGGGAATCGGCCGACGCACCGCGCCGCAGTTGGGTACATATCGCCAGCAGCACCAACCCCACCACGAAGAACGAGCAGCCGACGATGAGCGCACTGAGCGTGAAATTGCTCAGCGCATGCTCGCCGAGCTTGTGGAACCAGGCGGCCCAGCGGAACTCGGGCATCTCGCCCTTGGCCGACCGCCATTTGTACAACTCGACGAGCTTCGTGACGTCCCACTGGTAGCCGGACAGGAGAATCGTCAGATTGGTCGCCAGACTGGCCAGCGGAGTGAGAACCACCGTCAGCGGTACGCGCCAGTCGGGAATGCGCCGATGGGCAATCAGCCATGCAATGCCCACGCCGAAACTGATCGGATACACAAACCACCAGTAGCTGGTCCCATGGGCGAACAGCAGAATCGGCCCCAGGATCCACAGGCCCACCACGAGCACCGCCAGGATGTTGCGATGCTTCTCGCTCTGCCGGACCCGCACGCCGACGTAGTGCATGCCGATGGTCAGGGCGTAGAACACCCCGCCCCAGTGCCACTGCAGCATGAAGAACAGGCCGAGGATCAAACCGACCCAGTGTCGTTTGCCGGGCTGCGGGCTGTGGGGCATGCCCCGGATGATGACCAGGTAGCTGTAAATCGCCAGGAACGCCAGCGCGGTGAGCGGGCCGCCCGTGCCGAAATACCCCGTGATGGGGAACAGCACCATGAACAGACCCGCCAGCAGCGCGCGGGTTCGCCCCAGAAGCCCGTGGAACACCGCGAGAATCGCGACCAGCCCTGCAGCCGACCAGATGATTCCGTATAAGCGGTTGGCCCACTCGCTCGGACCGGTCAGCAGGAAGAAGGCGGCTTTGAGGTTCACCGCCAGTTGCGGATGGTCCATGTATCGCCCGGGATTGGCGGGTGGCGGGTCACCGACCGCCCACGTCGTCACGCCGCCGGTGTAGTCCCAGCCGTACTTGACGTGCACGCGGGCCGCCCACGCTCCGCTGGCAGCCGCCCAGCTATGGAGGCCGTAGAACGGGCGATTGATGTCCTGGGCCATGATCCCCACGTGCAGCAGGATCAGCAGGATGCACCCTGCCAGAAACCCGCGTCGGGTTACCCAGCCATCGACGTTGCCCAGGGGTCGCCGGGGCCCCAGGTCGCCCGAGGGCGACGTGCCTGAAGCGGACCTCCCTGCCTGCTTTGCCTTCGGACTCATATCGTTGCTTCCCGCGTTTCCAGGAACCATGTGTGACCTGAACGATCGCTCATCGAGCGAGCGGGATTGTAGCAGAAGCGGGCGGGAAAGTCGTGGGGTGGGAGAGAATTCGCCGGCTGGGATGCGGCGGCCTGGCGGGCAGGTCGTCGGCGCATGACAAGGCCACAGCCGCCCGGGAGAGCAACCATGGCCTTGAGGTCAGTCGGAAAACAGGGCCTAGCGAACGCGGCGGCGAACGGTCAGGACCAGTCCGCCCAGCGTCAGAAGCACCATCGTACCCGGTTCGGGAACCGGCGTGAGGTGGTCTGCCAGCCAACTGCTTGCCTGGGAGAGGCGAATGCCACGCGCCTGATCGCCGTATTCGGGGAAAATGCCGTCGTCGTCGCCGTCTCGCACGTATCGGTGCAGGCCGGCCAGCACCCATTCACCGTCGCTCCGGATGAAGATCCCGCCGCCGGAATCGCCGGTTGTCGCGGCGCCTTCGTCGGCGTCCTGGCTGCCCGAGCTGCCGGGCTGATCGAAGTACGAAATGAGATACCTGCTGAGGGCGTAATCGATCATCGAGTAGCCAACCCGGGCGGTGCCGCGGGGAAACTGGGCGGTGTCGGGTTGCCCGACGCCGCTGTAGCCGTAGCCGACCATGGCCGCCAGGTGACCCGCCTCGTCGTTGCCTTCGTACACCGCTGCGCCGCTCAGACCGGTGGACTCACTGAGCGTGAGAACCGCCAGGTCCATCTCGTCCAGGGCGCTTTTGCTCTCGACGGCCCAGGTCTTTCGTCCCTCGGCGGTGTCCAGGCTGAACGTCGCGGAACTGATGTCCGAGACGCAGTGGTTCGCGGTGAGCACCTTGTTGGGCCCGATGAGCACGCCGGACGTTCCGCCGGCGGTGTTCAGGTAGCCCACCATGGCAAAGGGGCTCTGGGGGTCGACAAGATGCAGGCTGGGGTCTTCCGTCATGACGATGCCCGAGGCGGGCTGACAGAGCAGACTCAAAGCCACAATAGACACAATCCAACCAACTGGGTTCGTTCTTCGCATGGGTGGGTTCCCTCCACTCCTCCGGTTTGTCCAGGTACAGGCCTCTTTGGCCTGTCCACGCTATGGGTATCGTCAAGGAACGGGAGCGACTTAACTAGCAGCCACAAAGAAGTTGGAAGACCGGTGGAAATGTGCAAGGCTTTCATAGGGCGACTCTTACAGAAGCACGCCTCGCACTCACGGCCGGGCCCGGGGCACTGCTATGGTGGCAGGACGCCAATAAAAGAGCCCGCCGCCGGATTGGCGACGGGCTTGTTGGTTCAGGGTCGTCTCGGGCGCTTCTCTCTCAGCTGGACATCACCTTCGAGACGCTGAAAATCGGCAGCAGCAGCGCGATGGCGATGGCACCGATCAATCCGCCGATGACGATGATCATGACCGGCTCGATGAAGCTGGTCATCGTCTTGATCGCCTGGTTGAGTTCATCGTCGCAGAAGTCCGCGACGCGATCGAGCACGGAGTCCAGCTTGCCGGTCTGCTCACCCGCGGAGACCATCTGGGCAATGCCCGCGGGGATCAGCGGATTTCCCCGCAGCCCTTCGGCGAGTGTTTTGCCTTCCTCAGCCCGCTCGGAGACGCCGCGCCAGACGTTCTCGTAGTGTCGGTTGCCGGCGACCTGGGCGGTGATCTCCAGCGCATCGAGCACGCCCACGCCGGTGGACGTCATGGTGGCCAGGGTCCGCAGCGACCGCGAGAGGTAGCTTTTGCGGTACATCGGACCGATCACCGGCAGGTTGATTCGCAGGTAGTCCAGCACGCGTCGGCCTCCATCCGTTCGGGCGTACATGATCAATCCGACCACCGACGCGATGCCGCCGCCCAGCACGAAATACCATTGGTTGATGATCGTATCGCTGAGGGTGAGCAGGAACTTCGTCGGTGCCGGCAGGACAGCACCCTTGCCCTCGTAGATCGTCTGGAACTGCGGCAGCACGAAGACCAGCAGGCAACCCACCACGACGAGACAGAACGAGAGCATCGCCAGCGGATACGCCATCGCTCCCTTGACCTTTCGGCGGACGTCGCGCTCCTGCACCATGTAATCGCTGACGCGCTGAAGCATCATTCCCATCTGGCCGGACGCCTCGGACGCCCGCATCAGCGAAATGAAGATCGACGGAAACTGCCTGGGGTAGGATTCCAGCGCCCGGCTGAACTCCACGCCGGTCTTGACCTGCTCGGAGAGGTCATGAACCATCGCCTTGACGCCGGTGTGCTCAGCCTCGGAGGCGATGGCATCCAACGCGTCGGCCAGGGGCACGCCGGTTTCCACCATCACCGTCAGCTGCGAGCAGAAATAGATGACGTCTTCCTGGCGGACCCTGCGCGTGGGCAGCGGTGGCCCGGAGGGTTGATCCTTCTCCCCCACGCTGAACCGCCCGGCGGCGCTGATTTCGGGCGGCGCACCGGCCGAGGCCGGCGGGTCCCATTTCTGCGAGGCGGTCGAGTCGGGTGTCTGTGTTGGCGAAGGGTTCATGGATCGCTCGTGGATGCTGGTATCGGCCTAGCCGGGAGTGACGCGGAAGACTTCCTCGACCGTGGTCAGTCCGGCGCGGACCTTCGACATGCCGTCCTTGCGGAGGGTCTGCATGTCGGCGTCGACGGCCAATTGGCGGAGTTCGTTGACATTGGGGTTTCCGGTGATCGCGTCGCGCAGCGAGTCGTCGGGCACGAGCAGTTCGTAGAGACCGATTCTGCCGTTGAACCCGCTGTTGCGGCACTTGGAGCAGCCCACACCGCGGTAGAAGGTTTCCACCTCACCGGCGGCTTCCTCGACGGCCCGGCGGATGGCGTCGCTCGGCTCGTACGGTTCCTTGCAGTGGGTGCAGACCTTCCGCACCAGGCGCTGGGCGAGCACCGCCTGCACGGAGGCGGCCACCAGGTACGCCTCGACGCCGATGTTCACCAGGCGGGTAATCGTCGCCGGCGCGTCGTTGGTGTGCAGCGTGGAGAACACCAGGTGTCCGGTCAGGGCCGCCTGCACCGCGATCAGCGCGGTCTCCGGGTCGCGGATCTCCCCGACCATGACGATGTCCGGATCCTGCCGCAGCAGCGAACGCAACGCCCCGGCAAAGGTGAACCCGGCCTTCTCGTTGACCTGGAACTGGTTGATCCACGGCAGGTTGAACTCCACGGGATCCTCGACGGTGCAGATGTTCACGTCTTCGGTGTTGAGTTCCTTGAGGCAACTGTAGAGCGTGGTGCTCTTTCCGCTGCCGGTGGGCCCGGTCACCAGCACAATGCCATTCGGGCTGGAGATGGCCTCTCGCCAGACCTTCAGCGTCTCGTAGCTGAAGCCCAGCTTCTCGAGGTTCACCAGGACGGTGCGGTTGTCGATGATCCGGATGACGACCTTCTCGCCGAACTGGCCGGGCATGGTGCTGACGCGCAGGTCGATCGGTCGGCCGTCCATCATCACGTGGATGCCGCCGTCCTGTGGCAGGCGGCGTTCGGCGATGTCCAGCCCGGACATGATCTTGATGCGTGACGCGATGGCCGGCAGCATTTTCGCCGGTGGGCGGATGCGTTCATACAAGGCTCCGTCCACGCGGTAGCGCACCCGGAGCGAGTTGTCGTCCGGCTCGATGTGGATATCCGAGGCCCCCTCGCGAACGGCGTGGAAGATCAGGTAGTTCACCAGCTTCACCACCGGCGACCCTTCGGCGACGGCTTCGAGGTCGGTGATATCGTCGATGCGCTCTTCCACCAGCGACAGTTCGCCCCCGTCGACATCGTCGAAGATGTCGTCGATGACGAAGACATTCGCCGAGGGCATGTGCGTTTCGAGGGTGGCCTTGATGTCCTTCGGCGTGGCGCAGACCACCAGCACTTCACAGCCGGTCATTCGACCGACTTCTTCCAGCAGGAAGACGTTGGTGGGCTCGCTGACGGCCAATGCCAATCGTTTGCGGACCTTGAACAGGGGCAGGACAGTGTGACGGTCGAGGAATTCGCGGGGCAGCAGGTCGATGACTTTCGGGTCGGCCACGCGCGGCGAGATCCGCGCGAACGGAACGCCATAGCCCTTCGAGAGGGCTTCCATGATCTGCTCTTCGGTGCAGAAATCGAGCTTCTGGAGCACCTCACCCAGCAGGAGCTTGTTGGAGCCCTGCTTCTGGTGACCCAGCGCCTCCTGGAGCTGTTGCTCCGTGAGAAAGCCTTTCTCGATCAGCAACTCACCGAGCTGCGGATTCCTGTTTTCTACTGTGACACCCATGTGTCCCCTCGTCCTCTCTCAGGTCTGGAACGTCTTGAGCACTTCGCCGACATCGTGGAAGACGTCGAACTTCCCGTCCAGCCGGGTGATCTCGAAGATCTTCTGCACGTTCTCATCGGGACCGACCAGCCGAAGATGACGGTCGGCCTCGTGCAGGTGGTCGCGCAGGTCCCAGAGATACTCGAGCGAAACACTGTCGATGTAGGGCACCTCGTCGAGGTTCAGTACCAGATCGCTGACCCCGTCCTCCTGAAGATGCGTATTGATGGTCTGAATCAGCGCGCCCAGCCCGTCCTCGGTAATCTCACCTTTGATGTTGAGCATCACGCATCGGCCATAATGTTCGACGCCTATGTTCATGTGATGGATTCCTCCAGCAGGCTGAGCGGATTGAAGTTCGGCTCGTCGTCGCGGATCTCCTGGAGGTAGGCATCCAGGTCCTTGGCCAGGAGGATGTCCACCAGCGACTGGTCGAACTGCTCTCCGGCGTGCTTGCGGATCTCGCCGATGACCTGCTCCAGATCGAGCGCCTTGCGGTAGGTGCGGTTGGATGTCATCGCATCGAATGCGTCGGCCAATCCGACCATGCGTCCTTCGATGGGCAGGTCCTCGTCGGTGAGCCCCTCGGGATACCCACGCCCGTCCAGCCGTTCGTGGTGCGTGAGAATGCCCGGAATCACAGAATCCAACTGCCGGATACCGCCGAGAATCTTCGCGCCGATCATCGGGTGCCGCTTGATGAGGTCGAACTCTTCGTCGGTCAGTCGACCGGCTTTGCAGAGGACGGCCTCGGGCACGCCGATCTTGCCGATATCGTGCAGCAGCCCGCAGAGGTACACCCGCTGGCAGCGTTCGTCGCTGAGTCCACTTTCGGCGGCAAGCATGCGCGAGATCGTCGCCACGCGCCGCGAATGGCCGCAAGTGTAGGGGTCCTTGGCGTCGATCGCCTCGGTGAGCGAGTACAACACGCCCATCAGCAGGCTCTGCAGCTCGGCGTAGAGCATGTTGTTGGTCAGGAACACGGCGACCTGGTCGTTGATGGAGGCGACGAGCTTGATGTCCGAACTGTCGAACTCCTCCTGGACCTTGTTAACCACCAGCACCATCCCGAGGAACTTCTTGCCGTTGACCAGCGGGACAGCGACGTATCGATCCACCCAGGCGGGCACGTCCCGAGCGCTCTGGCCGGGCTCGTTCTGCACGATGGGCGTGGGGTCCTTTTCGAGGCGCGGCGCCAGCTCGGTAGTCATGAGCTTGCGCAGGCCTTCCATTTCGATCTCTTCACAGCCGGAGACAACGAAGGAGTCGCGCCCGTCGTCGGACGGGCTTCGCAGCCAGGCGACCGCCCCGGTAACACTCATCACGTCGGTGAGTTGGTCGACCACGGTCTGCAGGAAATCGCCCGGGTCGCGGGTGACGCGCATCGACGAGCTGATCCGGTACAGCAGGCTGAGTTCCTCGTAGGTGGCCGCCAGGTTTGTGCTCAGGGTGGTCAGCTCATCCTGGGCGACCTGCATGGAGATCTCGTCGCCGATCAGCCATTCCACCACGCGAAGGAGATGCTGCGTGCTTCCCGAGCTGCCCGGATGCAGATGCTCCATCGCCTGATGAACGGTCGGCCGATCGAGCTCGTGCTCGTCGCACCAGCGGGCGAGGCTTTCTTCGTCCTGCAGCGCGTCGGGCGGGCGACAGGCCACGGCGATACCGATGGCCCGACGGCGCTGACGGACAGGAATCGCCAGCAACTCACAGCCGGTGGCGCTCTGCCCGCAGGCCGGGGAGTTCGTCTCCAGGGCGCGCCGGGCGAGGTCGACCTGGTCGGGCTGGCAGTCCGATTCACTGTCCTTCAGCAACGAGCAAAGTCGGCACCCGCAGCGCGAGACGCCCAGAACCGAGCCGGTCCGCCCCAGGAGGGTCAGACTCAATCCCAGCTGTCCGAGTCGTTCGGACAGTCTGTCGTACAGCCCGACCACCAGGCGGTCGGACGCAGAACATGTTTCAGCGGCAGGTTCCATGGGGTTCCTAGGAAGCAGCTTCGGCGATGTTCCCGAGAAGCTGGTTGACTCTCTGAAGCACTTCGCGAGGTGAGAACGGCTTGGCCAGCACCGCCTCGATCTCGGCCCCCTCCATTTCCTCGGGCTCGATATCGAACCCGCGTGCAGTGAGCATGATCGCCCGGATGTTCTTCGTCTCGTCGGACTTCTGGAGCTCCTTGCAGACCTCCAGGCCCGTGAGATAGGGCATCTGGTTGTCGGTGATCAGAAGGTCGGGCTGCTCGGAGCGACACAGTTCCAGGGCCTCCTCGCCGTCCACGGCTGTGATCACGTCGAACCCCGCGTTGCGGAGCTTCATCGACACCACATGCAGGATGTGGGCTTCGTCGTCGGCAACCAGAATCTTGTGGCTCACGTCGTCACCTCTTTTTCGTGCTTTGCCTCAGTGCCGGCGTCTCAGTTGAGAACCGGCATCTCCAGCGCGAACGTGCTGCCATGACCTTCGTCACTGGTGACGGTCAATTTGCCTTCGTGGACCGTCTCCACGATGTGCTTCACGAGCGTCAGACCCAACCCGGTGCCCTTGGCGAGCTTCTTGTTGGCCTTGACGCGGTAGAACTTGTCGAACACGTGCGGCAGGTCGTCGGCGGGAATGCCCAGCCCGGTGTCTTCCACCTCGCAGGTGGCCACGCCGCGACCCTCGTCCACGCCCACGCGAACCGTCACCGAGCCACCCTCGTTGGTGTACTTGATGGCGTTGGAAATCAGATTCAAAACGGCCTGGTAGATCATGTCCTGGTCGGCTTCGACCTGGTAGAAGACCGGAGCGAGCTGATCGCACAGCTCGATGTTCTTCGCCTGGGCCTGCGGGCGGGCTACGTCCAACGCCTGCTTCACCACGCCGGTGAGACTCACCGGGGCGCGAACCACCTTCGTCACGCCGGCTTCGATTCGGCTGATTCCGAGGATGTTCTCGATCAGCCGACTGAGCCGATCGCTCTCCGATGAGATGATCTGGTAGAACTCCTGGCGGGTCTTGTCGTCCTCGACCTCACCGTCGATGAGCATCTCGATGTACGCCTTGATCGACGCCAGCGGGGTCTTCAACTCGTGCGACACGCTCGAGACGAAATCCGTCTTCATCTGGGCGATTTCCTTCTCGCGCGTCACGTCGTGGAGCACCGCCACCACGCCGAACGGCTCGCCGGCAGGCCCGGCCACGCCGGAGAGCGTGACGTTGAACGTCTTGGCCAGACCGTTGCGATCGAACGAGTGCTCCGAGACCTCCCGGTGCCCGACGTGATCGGAATTCCGCATGTCCACAATCAGCCGAATCAGCGTCGAATCGTCCAGGATCTCCTCGATGGGCTTGCGCATGGCCGAGTCGAGCTTGAACCCCAGCAGCCTCTCGGCCGCCTGGTTGGCGAGAATCAGCTCGTCGTAGCGATTGGTCGCGATGACGGCGTCGGAAATGCTGTAGATGATCGCCTCGGTGTGGTGCTTCTCGGTCAGGGCGATCCGCGACTGGATCTCAATCTGTCGTTTCTCGGCCCGGGCCTGGGACACCTCCTGGCCGACGGACTCCAGCAGTTGGTTCAGCGGCTCAATCAGCGGCCCGACGGATCGGCTGGTCCCGCCGCGAATGGTTTCGATATCGCCGGTCTCACACATTCTGCTCAACCGGCGGGCCGTGGCGCCCATGCCCTCGCGCATGGACAGCAGCATCCATCCGCACACCAGCGTCACGCCGGCAAGGCACGCTCCGGGAACGAGCGACGTCGCCCAGGCATGCTCAGCCGCCGGCCAGAACATTCGTGCCGTCAGCGCGTAGGCAACGCCCACAGCCACGGCGATACACGCGACCAGCGTTCTTGAGATGACTCGGGCCCTGTCCAATCGGTCTCCTCCGTGTGCTAGCCGGCGTCCCGACTCGTTTTCGAGGCGGTCTTCGCCGGTTTGCTCGCATCCTTGAGCAACTCCCGGGCAGCGACGTTCCGCGGGTCCAGCCGAATCGCCTCGGCGTAACATTCCTTCGCCTTGTCCGACTCGCCGGCGGCAGCGTGGGCTTTGCCCAGCAGGCAGTGGATCATGCTGCTTTGGGGGTGTTGCATCGCCGCCCGCGACAGCTCGCGGATCGCGTCTTCGGCCTGGCTGGATCGCAGCAGCGCGTAGCCCAGCAGCAGCGCACCGTCGAGATTCTTGCCGTCCTTGCGGAGCGCTTCGCGGGCGGACAGCACCGCCCGGGCGGTCTCCCCGCCGGCCAACTCCGCCCTGGCCAGGTCGCACCAGACCTCGGGAGAGTGTGCGTTCAGCTTCGCGGCGCTGCTGAAGGCAGTCCGGGCACGATTTGGATTGTCCAGGGTCATGTGACATTGCCCGAGCATGGAGTACACCCAGGCGGGGGGCTGATAGTCGTCCATTTTGCAGAGCCGATGGAACGTCTCTGCCGCCTCGGCGTGAAAATCGCCGGCCATCTGCGCTCGTCCGAGCATTTCGCGGTAGCCCGGATTGTCGGGCGAGAGGTCGCAGGCGCTGCGGAAGTGGCGCACCGCCCGGTCGTCCTGGCCCCGCATGGTGGCGATCCGCCCGGCCAGTTCATACAGCGACGCGTCGTCCTGAACCGTCCGGGCCAGAAACGCGTCGATATGTTCCTGGGCCCGTTCGATCTGCCCCAGTTGCACGAGAACTTCGCCGGCTGCGGCCACGGGATGGAAGCTTTCGGGGTCCAGCTTCTGGGCCAGCAGGTACGACTCCAGCGCCTCATCCAGCAGGCCATGACGTTCCCGGGCCACACCCAGCAGGTAGGGGCAACTGGGTCGCTCGGGGTCCTGCTTCCGGCAGAGCTCCAGTTGCGAAATGGCGTAAGAGTAGTGGCCCTGCTCGATGAGGACCTTGCCCATCAACAGGCGGGCATCCACGAAATCCTCACTCAGCTGCAGCGCCTCACCGGCCGTCTTGCGGGCCTTGTCGAGCTCGCCGACGGCAAGCTGCTTCTCGCCCAGGGAAACCAGCACCTTCGCACGGGTGAGGTTCCACCGCTTGTAGGCGTCGACCTTCGCCTCGTCGACGGGTTTCTCGCCACAACCGCCTGCCAGCAGTGCAGCCAACATGGTCAGGGATATCCAGCGTTTCATTCCATTGCTCCCGGTTCATCTCGGGGCGCCTCGGGGGCACCCGGTGTTCGGCGTCTTGCCGTTGCCGCTCAGCCCTGCGGGGCGGGCGGGTCGTCGCTCCGGCGACGCGCCTCGGCCTCGATCTGGGCTTCGTCCTCGACGGGTTCGTCATGGCTGGACTGTTCGTCGTCTTCCTTGATGGCCTTCTCGTCGCGGCGCGGTTCGATGGCCTTCTCGTCGGACTCCAGCGTGCCCCGCCACGGGTCCACCAGGCGCTTGGTCACGCCGAAACGCTCGCGGACCTTGTCGTCCATCTTGTCCACATCCCCCTCGCGGTGAGGCGGCAGGATGCGCGAGGCGGGCTTGCCCATGTCTTCCATGATCATCCGCTGGAGGAGGTAGCGGGCCGAGCCGGTGTGCACCTTCGAGTTCCAGTACTCCTGCTCGGTGAGGCGTTCCTTCATCCGAATCGCGTCGATCATGCGGGGGGCGTAAGACAGCGCCATGTCCACGTGCCACAGGGCCCGGTCTTTCCGACCCAGCCGGAGATCCTTGCGGGCCCACCGAACGTGGGTCATCGCGAGCTTCTCTCGGCCGAACCAGTTGAGCCCCTTGCGGGCACCGATGCACATCTTCTCCACTTCGCCACGGACCTGTTCGCCAACGCCTTCGGCGGCATCCTGGTCGACGATGTGGGGAGTGATGAGGATGATGACTTCCTCACGCTTGATCGTATCGGTGGTGCTGCGGAACAGCGAACCGACGTAGGGAAGGTTGCCCATACCGGGAACCTGCGAGCGACCTGTCGTGGTCGACTCGCGGAACAGACCACCGATGACAATGGTGTGCCCGTCGCGAACCAGGACGTTGGAGGTGACCTCGGTCTCGGTCTCGGTGGGCAGCGCGCTGTCACCGATCAGGGAGACCGAACCGGAGGAATCCTCCGGATGGATCTCCATGCGGATGAACCCGTCTCGACCGATGAACGGCCGAACCACCAGCATGGTGCCCGTTTCCAGGAAATCCACCGTCTGGGTGGCGACGGTGTCGGTCACGGTCGTGGTGAGGTAACCGTCCCGCTTGACGATGCCCACCTGCCCGCGATGCTTGTTGAGCACGATGAGTTTCGGATTGGCCAGCACGGTGGTGTCCGTGACGCCCTCGAGGGCACGGAGGAACATCCCGATCTCGTTGTTGACGTACCCGAACTGCAGACCGCCGGTGCTGACTTTGCTGGAGAAGCCGGTGCTCAGGCCGGCCATCTGGTTGTCCATCATGTCTCCGCTGGCGGCTTCGGTGTTCACCCCCGAGAAGTCCGTGGTTCCGTTGAGCTGCCGGAAGTCCACCCCGCTCAGCGCGGTGAAGTCAATCCCCAGCCCGTTGTTTTCATCGAGGGACGCCTGGAGAATGGTGGCTTCGATGACCACCTGTTGCGGGCGGACGTCGAGCTCTTTGAGCAGGGAGTCGACCTTGTCGAGGTTCTCCTGGAAGTCGCTGACGATCAGCAGATCCTGCGAGGCGTAGTTGTTTCCGCCCGCTTCGGTCGTGCTGGTGGAGATGCCCGTCGCGGCGGCTGGGCTCAGCGAAATCGAGCCCCGCTCGGACAGCGCCGGGGTGATCAGCGCCCGGGCGTCTTCGGCGGTGATGTACGCCAGGCGGAAGAGCTTCACTTTCCGCTCGCGGCTGCCTTCCTTGATGGAGGCGTACTCCTCGGGCGTGTAGATGTAAATGAACCCGTCCTTCTCCACCTTGGTGTACCCGGTGGCATCGAGGACCGCCTTGAGGGCCCGATCGAAGGTCACGCCATACAGGTCGATGGTGACATCGCCGGTGACACCGCGCGACGCGATGATATTCTTGCGTCCCTGGGTGGCCAGCAGTTGCAGCACACCGCGCAGATCGGCGTCCTTGACGTGGACGTCGAACGTGTCCGGACGCACCATTTCCACGCTCGTGTTGCCGGTGGAGGCGTTTTCGGAGGTGGAAGCGGGCTGGGCCTCGGAGAAGTCAACGGCCGGGTCGGCCGCCGCTTCGGGGTCGGTTTCCTGGGGTATGGCCCCGGCGGCGAAGACAAGCAGTGCCGCCGCGGCGATCGTAATCCCGAATCCGTGAGTCTTCATTCTGCGCGAACGTTTCATCACGCAACTCCTTACTGACATCACGCCGCTTCCGTGAGCGACTGGTTTCCTTGTGCCGCCTCGCCTCGTGTGGCCAGGCCTTTGATTACATCGTGTTGGGGCTACTCCATCTTGAGTACGACGGAGACATCATCTTTGCGTACGGTGCACGAGCGAGGCTGAACGCCGGTTACTTCAAAGCCGCCGATCCAGTCACCCTTGCGCAAAACGTGCCCGTTGATCACCGCCGTGGGGACCGATCCGACGATGGTGCTCTGGAGCGTAAGTGCTTTGGCCTGCATGCGAATCGCACTGCGCCGCTCCTGTTCGATCACCTCGGGGGACTTTCCGACGGGCTCTTTTGCGTCGACCTCCTGCCGGGGCGAGAAATACCGGGAATTCGGCACGAACAAATCTCGCTCAATCCGGCGGTCCATCGCCTGAAGGTACTCATTGCGTTGCCGGGCGGCGTCGGTAAGAGCCCGCTCGCGGGCCCCCTTGGCGAGCACATCATCCGCCGCGGCAGCCGAATTGGACGCCGACGACTGAACCGGGGTGACCGACGCGCTGGTCTCGGCGGGGCTGGCCCCGGCGAGTTGCTGAAGGATCAGCACCCCGGCGACAATCGCCAGCACGCCAAGAAGCACAGCCTTTTTCTTGTCGTGCTTGAGTTCGGCGATCAGCCGTTCCTGCCACGTCCACTGGTTTTGGGTTGGTCCGGGCATGGGTCAGCTTTCCTTGAAGTAGATGTTCATCTGCAGATCGATGTCGAGCTTGCCCTTCTCGTCGCGGGTAATGCTCAACTGGCGCACCTGGGCCAGACGCTTGGTCTTCGCCATGCGATCCAGAAAGGTGCACAGGGGCAGATACTCGCCCGAGAACTGCATGGTAATGGGCAGTCGCTGGAAGCGTCCCTCCTCGGAGGGCTGACCGGTCTGAATCATCTTGTTGGTCAGGTCCTGCTCGGAGAGCGAGGTGTTGATCTGACGCAGGAAGTCGCCCAGCTCTTTTCGTCTGGGCAACTTACGGTCGAAATCCTTGTACTCCAGCCTCATCGCTTCGACCCGCCGGGCCATCGTCGGCACGACGGAGATCTGGTGTTCGGTCTGCTCGAGCTTCACCTGATCGGCGTGAATCGACCGTTCGTATTCGGCGGTCTGGTTGGCCTGGGGCATATACACGCCGAAAACCGCCACCGCGACCAGCAACGCGAGGATGCCCAGTACGACCAGGTTGTCTCGACTCAGATGGTTCATGCTTGGCGTCTCCTCCGGTCAACGGGCGGTAAAACAGGTCGCCTTGAACTGCCGGGCCGTTCGACCCTGGTACTTGATCTCGCGGGTGTAGCCCATGTTCACGTCCTCGAACAGTGGGCTGGACGCGAGTTGCCCGACGAAGTTGGCAATGTCCACGTCGCTTGGAGCCAGACCCGTAATCACCAGACGAATCCGCGTGATCCGCTGCCGTGCCGTCGCCGGCGGGGCGACCGCGGTGGCCCGACCCGACGAGGTCGCCAGCACGCTGGCGGGCTTGGCCGGGTCCAGCAGGACACTGTCGGCCTCCAGGCTGAGGTCGGTCAACGCCATGCTCTCGGGCATGCGGCGTCCCAGCTCAGCCAGCACGTCGCGGGCGGTCAGTCGTGTGTCGAACTGCTCGGAGATCTGCTGTTTGCGGACCAGTTCGTTCCATTCCTTTTGGAGCTCCTCGCGCAGGGACAGCTGCGAGTGCACCTGGCGGACCTGGCGGTCCAGTTGCTGCCACTCGGCCCGGGCTTCGGCAACGCCCTGCTGGCGGAGGAACCCCACGGCAATGAGGATCAACACGCACGCGCACAGCACGCCCACCTGGCGAACGCGCCGTCGGCGCTTCCGTCGCTGGTGTTTGATGCGTCTAGGCAGAAAGTCGATGTTGTGCATGCCCGTGCTCCCTCGGTGTCTCAAAGAGTTCCAGCCCCCGAACCGCCAACCCGGTGCAGACGCTCCACTCGCTCAACGAACCGCGCCGCTCGGCTTGCAGCTCACTGGAGGACACGTCGATCCCCTGCAGAGGCCGACCCACTTCGCATCGCCCTCCCACGTGTTCGGTAAAGACTTCCACCAACGCCTCGTCGTGGGCCTGACCGCCGGCGAGGGTGATATCGTCCATCCGCAACCCGCGGAACGTCACCGAACAATATCGCAGACAAAGCGAAATCTCGCGGGCCAGGCTGATGGCCTTCTCCCGCATGCCGTCGTACACCGCCCAGTACGTCTGGGAGGCTTCGTCCTTCTCGCCGTCGAGGTCGATCGTGCGTCGCTGAGGTCGAGGCTGATCGCCCTTGCTCATCAGCTGGTGGCGCAGCTCGTGGGCTTCGTCCACCGTCAGGTTCAGCTGCTGGGAGACCGCTTCGTCCAGGTCCGCCCCGCCGATGTCGATGCGTTTGAGGAAGAGGATGTGGCGCCCCTTGGCGACCACCAGGCGCGTCGAACTCTCGCCGACGTCGATGGTGACCGTCACGGTTTCGGCGTCGCTGCGACGCCGGAGCCTGCGCTCGTAGGCGCGGAACAGCGCGGTCGGCTCGGTCTCGATGCACTCGGGAACCAACCTGGCGGCCCGGAGCGTGGCGAGGTGCTCTTCCACGACCTCGGCAGGCGTGGCGATCATGACGATCTCGTCGCGTACTTCCGTGCCATCCTTGACCGCGCCGGCGTTGATGTACCGCAACTGATCAGGACCGATCGCAAACGAAAACCGCTCGGCCGCCTCGGCGAGGACCGCTTCGTCCATCGCGTCGGGATCCTGCCTGGCCAGACGAACATTCTTAATGTGAATCCCGTGGGACGGCAGGGCGCCGAGAACCGATCGTCCGCGGAAGGGGGCGTCTTTCAGGAGCGAAGAGATCCTGCCTGCCAGTGCTTCCCGGCGCTGGGTGGGGTCGTCGGGCAACGGGCCATCCAATCGTCCCTCGGCCGAGGCCGTCACGCGCAGATCGTCTCCGTCGCGGGCGATCTGCATGAGTCGAACGGCTGTGGACCCGAGATCCACCGCGATCGGGGAGACCTTTCTCTTTGTCAGAAAGTCGAGCATTGACCAGCCTTTCCCGGGAACTAATTGGACGTCACGAGCACCCGGCCGGTGACCGGGACAACCGTGATCCTGTATGTATCGCTGCCACTGCTGAGCGTCACCGTGCCGTCGGAGGCATTGCTCGGCGCGCCGAGGGCATCAAACGTCACGTTCGAGTTGCCGTCGAAGTTGACCGAATCGATCGAGACGCCGTTCATACCGTCAATGGACGAGAAGATGATTACGTAGTCCGTCTTATTGATCGGATGAGTAAGGGTGCCACTTGTGTTACTCACGATATAAGAATTGGCGTTGGGGTCGTCCTTGTCGCGAAACGCCACCGTCACCGAGTCTCCGGTGGCGATTGCGTAGTTCTGGGCGTACTCCAGATCGCCCGCGATTCGACGGGCGCCCGAAAGCACCTGGATGTCGGCGGCGCTGCCCAGGTTGGGCACCACCACCGCCGCCGCGATCGCCAGAATGACGATCACCACGAGGATCTCGACCAGCGTAAATGCCGGCGCCCGCTCAGCGATCGGTCTTTCGGATGATGATCTTGCCATCATTCCCTCCCGTATCCTTCTTTGATTTGCCGACGGGGACAGAATCGGCGCCCTTGTCGTCTTTGACCTGAACCTTCAGCCGGCCGCTCTTGATGTATTTCAGCAGCGCGTCGAGCTTCTGGTTGGTCTGCTTCTGCTCCTCGATGAGGCTGGCCCGCTGCTTGGTGGGCCCGTAGATCTGCGGCTCTTCCGCCCGGGCCGAATCCGGCGCGGGGGTGTGCGTCGCCCACAGCCCCAGCACCACCACCGTCAGCAACACCGCCAGGACGGTCAGGCAGAGGCGGGTGTAGGTGTCCACCTTCACGTGAATTGTCTTCTCGTCGGACTTCATGTCCCTGCTCCTTGGGCTAGTCCAGCCAGGACAGTACCTTCACGTCCGGCCAGCGTGCCTTGTAAAGGGTGCGAACCTGTTCCTTCGTCAGTGCTTTCTGGAATACGGCGATCTCGTCCAGCTTGCCCGGCCAGGGGCGCACCGTCTGGTCGTCCGGGTTGCCGCCGATCCACACACTCTTGGTGCTGGTGGCGATCGTCCCGCTCTGGGAGGCCTCGGCGACCAGTTCACCGTTCTGGTAGAGCTTCATCGAGCTGCCGTCATAGACGGCCGCCACGAACTGCCACGTGTTGGCTTCCAGTCTCGCCGTGGCCGGTCGAAGCTCGCGCAGGCTCCCGCCGGCGGTGAGGCGGAATCGCAGGCGGTACCTCGAGCCCACGTCCTCGTAGCTGATCATCCAGTCGTGCTGGTTGGGGGAGGTCCCGTCGGCCTTGGAGATGATCCTGCCGTCGGTGGAGCTGAAATCGCCCGGATCGATCCAGGCGATGATCGTCATTTTGTCGCCCGAGAGGTTCTGCTCGCCCAGGTCAATGCAATCGTCCACACCATCGAACCGGGCGGCCCCGTCGGAATCGGCGATGATCGCACCGGCCACCTCGCCCGGAGTCGATCCGACGACCGGCATTGGGAAGACCCCTCCGGCAATCTGCTGGAACCGGAACGGTCGGCCCCGCGCATTTCCACGACCATTCCCCCGGCCGTTGCCGCGACCGTTGCCCCGACCATTGCCGCGACCATCGTCATCACCATCGTCGTCACCATCTTCCTCGTCGTCGTCATCGTCATCTTCGTCGTCGTTGCCACGGCCATTGCCATTGCCGTTGCCGGGGTGGTCGCCATTCCAAGGCGGGCCGCTACCGTTTCCGGGGAAGCCCGCGTTTCCCTGCTCTTCGCCTTCGGTGCGGAGATACGTTCCGTCGGCCTGGCCGGTCTCGTCGACGGCCGTCATGCCACCGGCATCGCCAAGACGCCAGTACCACAATGGACCGAGAGACTCGACCCGCTCCTTGAACCGACTGGTGACTTTGACTTTGGCATTGCGCGTTCGGCGGACGCCGTTCACCGTGCAGATGGAGGTGATCTCGTAGATGTTGTTGACGGTGTCGGTGCAGCGGGCCGAGAGGAGATACCCGTCCGTGCTGCCGTCGCCGTAGTAAGGCCCCTTGTCGGTGTCGAAGGCGGTCAGGCCGTGCGTCTTGAATAACTCCAGGCTGTGAAACACGCCCGATTCAGCGATGTAGTCGGCCCGTACGGCGTCGCGCAGGTTTCGCGAGCTGGCGGTTTTCACCGAGGCCGAGGCGAGAAACGCCAGTCCAAGCGTCACCGAAATCGCCAGCACCACCAGCACCAGCGCCAGTGCGAACCCTCCCGCCTGGTTGTCTCGGACTCGACTCATGAAAAAACACCTCGGCCCGTCTGGGCAAGCGGCTATCGCTCCAGCGAAGCAGCGGTCTGCAGTTGGACCTCTTTGCCGGTCTGCCCCACCGTCATCCGGATCGAAAGAACCTTCGTATCAGGCGGGGCCTGGTCGGTTACGAACCGGCAGGAGGAAACGTTCTCGCACAGCTCTGCCTCCTGCAGGTACGGCGAGAACCACCACATCAGCATGACCACCATGTTCACATCGCTCAGCGAGTCTTTCTCCAGCGCGTAATCCAACGTCTGATTGGCCGGCGGAAAGACCAACTGCTGTCGAACGAGGTTACCCGTGCCCGACTGGTACCAGTACAGCACGATCTCGGAAAGATTGACCTTCCCGTCGTGGTTGGCGTCATCCGCCCACAGCGCGATGGCCGCTTCGCTGCTAGCATCATCGGAAAGAAACTCCTTGGCCTTGCGGGCCTCTGTCTCGATTCTCAACATCGAGACCCGCGCCATCTGCAGGGATGTATAAAACCGCTCCCCTCCGGCGTAGGCGTCCGAGAGGCTGGCGGTGAGCCCCGCCACAGCCAAAGCAATCACCGAGAGCATCACCATGCCCACGGTGAGCTCCACCAATGTCATCCCTTTTGTCCTGGAGCGAGCGGGTGTCATGCGATTCAGTCCTCCTCAGGCTGACGGACCAGCCGAACGAGCGTAACCAGGTCCGATCCGCCATGGGTAATCGTCACCGTCACGCGAATGAAGGTGGGTTCGTCGAAAAACACCGTCTGTTCGTCCAGCCGGATGTACTCGGCCGTCACGGACCGCACAAAGTCCGAGACCCGCGCGTCGGTGCATGCGTTCCCCTGAATGTCGCGAATGCCGCTGCCCTCGGAGCTCTCGGTCCAGCCGTGGTAGTCGTCGATGTTGTCGAAGTCGCCCCGGCCGCTCTCGCCTCCGCCCGGGCCGACGACGTCATCGTCCCCGTCGGGGTCCTCGAACGGCTTGGAGAGGACCTCTTCCATCATCTCCTTGGCCAGGAAGGAACCAACGGTGATTCTCGCGTCTTCGTGCTCACAGCGCGATGCCGTCGAAAACGGGGTGATGATCGCCGCGACCGTAACCGCCAGTATGCCCGAGGCGATCAGGCCCTCGGCGATGGTAAAGCCACCCTTTTTGCTGAATGCGTTCCGCCTCATCCGGCTCCTCGATTCGGCCCTCGGTCGACGTCGGTTAATAGTCCCAGAATGCTACACCATCCTCATCGGAGCCCGTCGCGCCACTCTTCAGCGTGAACGTCGAACGCTGATAGACCCAGCCGTGATCGTCGCTCGCCGGGGCGGCCATCTCACCCGGGCCGACCGGCAGAAGGTTCGCCTGCCCGTTGATCGGGTTCGTAGGCCAATCCATCAGATACGGGCCAAGGTCCCAAGGCGGAGCCTCGGACCACTGTCCGTTGTAGTTTGTGGGTGCTGTCATCTGCTTCTCGATCAGGTCGATGGTATCCGCGTCCGCCAGGGAGGGCGTGCCCCCATTGACGTATCCCGGCCCGTCGGCGTGCTCGGCCTCGTAGAGGGCGATCTGCGATCGCATCGTCTGAAGCAACTTCCGTAGAGTCGCCGCGCGGGACTGCCCACTGGCGCCGGCAAACTGCGGAATCACCACAGCCGCCAGGATGCCCAGGATGATCACGACGATCAGAATCTCGACAAGCGTGAATCCGTGGTTTCGCATGGGTCGGTCCTCACGCTGCTGGGTAGGAAGGGTTCACCCGGCGCATCAGCACGGCCGAGGGTCTGTGGAAGACCCCCGGCCTTGCTGGATTGCGTCGTTCAGATCCGAGCGGTCTTATTCGTCTTCGTCGCCCGTGGCCGTGGGCTCGATCGTGTCGGTGGCGGTGTCATAATACCAGCCGGCCACACTGCCGTCGCCGTCGGGGTCGTCAAAGGTCACCGTCCGCTGCACGTCGGTGTCCGCAAAGGGATTCGCCGGGAATTCCTGCATGTACGGTCCCTTGCCCGACTTGGTCATATCGCCCCATTCATCGGTCGTGCCGGTCAGGCGGTCCACGAAGTTGTCGGCGTCGTTCTCTTCGTCACCGTTCTCGTCGATGTTCGGCCCGCGATCGTGGTGCTGAATCTTGTACAGTTCGATCTGGCTTCGCAGCGACTGCAGGTCGCTGGCCAGAGCGGACTTGCGGGCATCATCCGAAGCATTGGTGAACTGCGGAATGACGATCGCGGCCAGAATGCCAAGAATAATCACAACGATCAGAATCTCAACCAGCGTAAAGCCCTTGTTCTTGTGAGTCATGCTCGTAACCTCCAGAAAACGTTCCTCGACTTGCCCGGGATGGGCACCACAACCTTGACTGCATCCTTGCACGACGTATCATCCGTTGCATCATCGTCTTACCGGCATTCCGACACGCTCGGACCGGTGAGAACACAAATGTGTGAAAAGGCAAACCGCCGCCTGGGCGACGCGTGCGGCAGCGTCCGATCGACGGCCTGCCGCCTGTTCCACAAGCTGTATCGACTGATTGGGAGGGGACCTTAATTTTCCCGGTCCAAAGGTAAAAACATTGTCCCAGGGTCGATGGATCGGGGCGGGCACGCGAGAGGAATCGCCGGAAAGGAAGACGCACAAGGCGTCAGGCGTTCCCTTCGGCAGCCCGGCGGGCCGATCGGCTCCGTGGCGTTGCGCACCGCGCATCAGAATCCGCGGCTTGCCTTTTCGGGGAACTGCCCCGCCATCAGCACGTCGGCCTCAGGCGGGAAGCACAACTGGACAGTACGGTACACCGGCCGCAAGAGCAAATTCAGCACTGGAAAAACCGCAAAGAAACCCGGGAAAACGCGGGGGAAGCATATCCCACGAGCCCCAGCGTGAGCCGGGGCATGGCCCGTAGGAACGACTTCGTGGCATGGCCCGTAGGGCCCGCAACTTGTTGCGGGCGGAACGA
>JBKHCL010000185.1:0-3579 GCA_046541875.1 Phycisphaerae bacterium
CGTCCCCGAGCCGGCGACGATGAGTCTGCTGGCGATCGGCGGGCTCGGTGCCCTGATCCGTCGGCGACGCAGGTAGAGCAGAAATCACCCGCCTTGGCCGGCATCTACTGAGGCGTCGGCCGAGCGATAGACGACCTGACGTAATCGCGGGGCGGCGACACAAGTCGCCGCCCCCGTTGTATCTCCGCACTGTGCGGTCAACCTGCCGCTATTCTTACGGGAGAAGCCCCATGAGACGTATCCTCCTGCTTGCCGTTCTCGCTGCCTTTGTTTGCCCTGCCGTCACACGGGCGGAGTCCCACGAGTACGACGTCGTCGTCTACGGCGGCACGTCGGCCGGCGTCACCGCCGCCGTCCAGGCATCCCGCATGGGCAAGAGCGTGGTACTGATCGATCCGGGCGATTATGTCGGCTTGGACGATCAGGACAACCCGCGCTACGTCAGCCACCTCGGCGGGCTCTCCAGCGGCGGGCTGGGCGATACCGACGTGGGCGATGCCAGCGCCATTGGCGGGATGAGCTACGACTTCTACCGGCGCGAGGACATCCTCGGCGGCGGGTCGGGCTGGAGCCTGCACGCCGACGAGGCTGAGCAGGTCTACGACGCGATGGTCAAAGAAGCCGGCGTCACCGTTCGCCGCCTGCAGCGGCTGGATCGCTCCAGCGGCGTGAGCATGACCGGCGGGCGCATCGACTCGATTTCCACCCTCGGCGGGCAAACCTACAACGGCTCGATGTTCATCGACGCCACCTACGAGGGCGACCTGATGGCCGCCGCCGACGTGAGCTACACCGTCGGCAGGGAGGCCCGCAGCACCTACGACGAGCACTTCAATGGCATCGCCTACGACAAGACGCGCCATCACATATTCGACAACACGAAGGTGGACCCGTACGTGGTGAAGGGCGACCCCACCAGCGGCCTGCTGCCGGGCGTGCAACTCAGCCAGCCCGACCCTGCCGGCAACGGCGCCGAAGACAACCGCATCCAGGCGTATTGCTATCGCCTGAACATGACCACCAGCAGCAACAACCGCAAGAACTGGACCGAACTTTGGGGCGCTAATGGCGAGAACCCGCCGGCCGGCTACGACCGCCAACGATACGAGCTGCACCACCGCTTCCTGGAAACGGGCAAGAAGCTGCGCGACGTGATGCGCATCAGCGACTCGGGCATCGGCGGGAACAAAAACGACGTGAACAACTGGGGCCCGGTGTCCACCGACTTCATCGGAGGCAACTACGACGTCTACGTGCCTTCGACCGACCGAACGGTGAACTTCGCCGAAGCCAACTATGAAGAGCGCGAGTACATCATCGACCGCCACATCGAGTACACCAAGGGCTTCCTGTACTACCTGGCGTTCGACTCGCCCGAGAACATTCAGAGCAGCATGGCCAGCTGGGGCCTGTGCAAGGACGAATTCACCGACAACGAAAACTTCCCCCACCAGCTCTACATTCGCGAAGCGCGCCGTATGGAGGGCGAGTATGTCATGAGCGAGAAGAACACGCGCAACTACGGCACGATCGTCGACGTACCGGCCGGCACGGAAATCGGGCTGGGCAGCTACGCGATGGACTCGCACAACACCCACCGCTACGTCCGCGAGGACGGCACGGTCGAGGTGGAGGGTAACTTCTGGCTGGGTGGCGATACCCGGACGTATTCGATCGCCTATGGCGCGATCACACCCAAGCAGGCCGAGGCGATCAACCTGCTGGTGCCCGCCGCGTTCTCCGCCAGCCATACCGCCTTCGGGTCGATGCGCATGGAGCCGGTGTTCATGGTGCTTGGCCAGTCTGCAGGGACGGCCGCCGTGCTCGCCATCGACAGCGACGGCGCCGTGCAGGAGATCGACATGGAGAGCTACCAGGCCCTCATGCGGCAGTACGGCCAGAAGCTCACCGACAACGACGAGCCGACGGAAACTCCCTTCCAGGGCATGGTTCGCGAGGACTTCAACTACGGCCCCGACGCCAACCGCCTGGAGGCGGTGAGCTACATCGAGCCCGGCTGGTCGGAGCATTGGCAGGCCGACTCCGCCGACCCGAAGTACACCGGCGAAGGCAACCTGAAATACCAAGGCGCGTACTACACGAACTCGACCGCCCCGGCGCACATCAAGAGCGGATCAGCCGGCGACGGCTCGGGTCAGCGGTCCGGACACATCGCCATCCGTGGCATCCGTGGCGGCATGCAAGGACAGGCCTGGATGACCGCGCTGGTGAAGGTCTCGACCACAACCGACGGCGAAGCCATCCTCTGGCTGGACGGCGTGGACAGCGACGACGCGATGGGAATCGCCGAGGGCGGGGCGCTGGAACTGCTCGGCGAGCAGACCGCCGCCAATTTGGCCGACGGTGAGGTGCACCTGCTGCTGGCGAAGCTGAACATCGCTGCCGGGAATGATTCGATCGAGTTGTGGATCGATCCCGACGCGGGCAATCTTGGTACCGCCGATCTGCAGGCCGACGGAGCCGACCTGTTCGGCGACTCGCTGGACCTGCTGGGCATCTCGGTGGGCGAGGACAGCGGCGCCATCGACGCGATCCGCCTGAGTAACGCCGAGTCGGCCTTCGTCGACGTGCTGGGGCTGGTCATAGGTGATGCGGACGGAGACGGAACGGTCACATCCGCCGACGCCGATCGGCTGCGGGCCAACTACGGAACGACATCGGGCGCCCAGTGGGGCGATGGCGACTTCGACCTCGACGGCGACGTGGACTTCAACGACGCCTGGATCTGGCTGAGCGTCTACGAGGGCGACTCGGCCGGCGAGATAGACATGGCTTACCTCACCAACGGCGAGATTCCCGAGCCGACAACGATCTCGCTGCTGATTCTGGGAGCCGGGGGATTGCTGGCCCGACGACGCCGACGATAGGCGCCGCCCCGGCCTGTCACCCCACGAGAGATTCTCACGCAGCGGCGCCGGGTCCTCGGGCTTCGGCGCCGCTCTGTTGCGCCTCCCCTGCCGGTTGACCCCCTCCGCCGGCAGGGCTAGACTGCACGCAATGGGCGATCCGTCGCCCGACGGGTAGGGTGTCCGAGTGGCCGAAGGAGACGGTTTTGAAAACCGTTGAGCGGGTTCCCCGTTCCGTGGGTTCGAATCCCACCCCTACCGTTCCAGTGTGCCGGCTGAGTCGACTTCTCGACACGACGGGATGCTGAAAACTCCCATCGAACCCACCGCGTCTCCAGCACAGCGGGGCACCTCGCCTTCCTGCCGAATGCGCCATCGGCGAGCCAGGCCGAGCTCTGAGGCATTCCATTTCCGAGAATTTTTGCAGAATTTCCCCGGACTTGATCCACGTCAAGGGCCGCCGGCCCGTTACCTGCGATACTACGGGTGTTGAAGCGATCCCCGAACACCCCATGCAGGAGCGAGTCATGAATACAACGAAGCGAAAAATCGTGCACATCGACGAGGACAAGTGCGACGGCTGCGGCCTGTGCGTTCCGAGCTGTGCCGAAGGTGCCATCCAGATCATCGACGGCAAGGCGAAGCTGCTGGCCGACAACCTCTGCGACGGAATCGGAAACTGCCTGGGCACGTGCCCCAAGGACGCCATCCG
>JBKHCL010000186.1:0-3570 GCA_046541875.1 Phycisphaerae bacterium
ACCGGGGGCTTACGCCGCCCGGCTACATTCTTTCCGCCCCGTTGGGGCGGCGGATCCGTCCGCTGATCGCGCATCGGCCGCGAGCCGCAGGGCCCGCAACAAGTTGCGGGCGGGATAACAGAACGGGAGGGAGTAAGCAGGGCGAAGCGAACCACAGACCGCCCTGCCACCCGATCATGTCGCAACCCCTGAGGGCTTTGCCGGCGGGTTTTTTCCTTGCGGGACGAATATGCTTCAGTAGGGTCGAGAGTCAGACACCCGCCGATACTTCAACCTGTCAATGGGGTGTCTGTCCGCGCCGGCGCTGGAGTTTCATACCGGTCGGCCGTGTTCTTTGGACGGAGGTACCTGAGGAAAATCCATGGCTATTCTGAGTGTGAAACATCTCAGCAAGGTGTTCGGTTCACACCCCCAGCGCGCCTTGGAGTACATCGAGCAGGGCAGGAACCGCGAAGAGACCCGTGAAGCGACCGGGCAGGTCATCGGGGTGGCCGACGTGACGTTCGAGGTCCAGCGGGGCGAGATTCTCGTGGTCATGGGCCTCTCCGGCAGCGGAAAGAGCACGCTCGTTCGCTGCATCAATCGCCTGATCGAGCCGACCGCCGGCGAGGTGTACATCGACGATGAGGAAGTGACAGGCATGTCCCGCCGGGCGCTTCGCGAGTTGCGGCGACACAAGCTGGGCATGGTGTTCCAGAACTTCGGGCTCATGCCCCACCGCACCGTGCTCGAGAACGCCTCGTACGGGCTGGAGGTCATGGGCGAGCCGGCAGGGAAGCGACGCGAGGAAGCAACCAATGCACTGGAACTGGTCGGGCTGAAGGGCTGGGAGAGCGAGTATCCCACCCAGCTTTCCGGCGGCATGCAGCAGCGCGTGGGCCTGGCGCGGGCGCTGGCGGTCGATCCCGAAATCATCCTCATGGACGAAGCCCTCAGCGCGCTGGACCCGCTGATCCGCAAGGACATGCAGAACGAGCTGATCGACCTGCAACGCAAGCTGGAGAAGACCATCGTCTTCATCACCCATGACCTGGACGAAGCGATCAACATGGGCGATCGGATCGTGCTGATGAAGGACGGCTACGTCGTGCAGGCCGGGACGGCTGAGGAAATCCTCACCGACCCCGCCAACGATTATGTCGAGCGGTTCGTCGAGGAGGTGGACGTCTCGAAGGTGCTCACGGCAGAGGCGGTCATGAAACCCGCCCGCACGGTGGCCCATCCCTCGGACGGCCCGCGGACCGTGTTGCACAAGATGAAGGACGAAGGGGTCTCGACCATGTTCGTCGTGGACGCGCACAAACGCCTCAAGGGCCTGGTGCGTGCCGAAGAGGCAGCCAAGCTGGCCAATCGCGACGGCGATACTCCGGCGACCGACGAGGAGAAACGCTCGCTCATCGAGAAGACCGAACGCTTCGTGTCGATCGACGCCCCGCTCTCGGAGGTCATGCCCCTGATGACCGAAACCCGCGACCCGATCGCCGTGGTCGACGACGAACAACGCCTCAAAGGCGTGGTGGTCATCGGTGCCCTGCTGGCGGGGGTATGTGAGGGGACCTCGCAGAACGGCCGGTCCTGAGCGAGAGAGGAAACGCACGATGTCTTCCAAGACAAGAAACATCCTGTACGGAACGGCGGTGGTGGTACTGCTGGTGCTGATGACGCTGGCGTGGGTCCGGCAGGGGATCTCGGTACGGTTCCGCATGGAGAAGGGGCAGATTCGCCTCTTCGAGAAGGGCCCGAACGTGCCCCTGGGCGAGTGGATCACCGCCGGGATCGACGCGATCGGCTTCGTGAAGGAAAAGACTCGCGCGATGGCCGGGAGTGTGAACTACGGTGTCCGCGCGATCAAGTCATTCCTGCTGTTCTTCCCGCCGCTGGTGCTGACGCTGCTGCTGGCGGGGCTGGGATGGGTCTTGACGCACCGGCTTACATTCAGCGGGTTCACCGTGCTGGGGATGACACTGCTATGGGGCATGGGCGTGTGGGAAGCGTCCATGGAGACCCTCGCGCTGGTGTCTGTGGCGACGGTGGTAGCCGTGGCCGTGGGCATTCCGCTGGGAATCCTGGCGGCGCTGTCCAACGTGCTGAACCACATCATCATGCCGATCCTGGACTTCATGCAGACCCTGCCCCCGTTTGTGTATCTCATCCCGGCGGTTCCGTTTTTCATGCTGGGCGAAACGGCGGCGCTGTTCGCGACCGTGGTGTTCGCCATGCCCCCGGCGATCCGCCTCACGGCGCTGGGTATTCAGCAGGTGCCCAAGGAACTGGTCGAAGCGGTCGACGCGTTCGGCTCGACGCGCATGCAGAAGCTGACAAAGCTGCAGTTGCCCATCGCCGCCCCGAGCATCCGGGCCGGGGTGAACCAGACGCTGCTGCTGGCGCTGTCGATGGCGGTCATCGCCGCCCTGGTGGGCGCGCGTGGGCTGGGCGGCGAGGTGTGGAGAGCCCTCCAGGGAGGGAAGATCGGTCCGGGCTTCGAGGCGGGCATCGGGATCGTCGTGCTGGCGATCGTGCTGGACCGGCTCATCAGCGCCGGGCAGGGAAAGAAGAAGGGCGCCGCAAAGGCGGCGTGACCCCTACCGTACCAAGCCGGCCGATGGATTCACCCCACGCCGGCCGACGCGTGGGACGCAGACAACGACAGAAACCCAGAAAGCCTTGCGGAAAGAGGAGATCATCATGCAGAAGCTGATTGCCGTCATCGTGGTTGTGTTGGTTCTGGTGGGTGTGTTCGTGGCCGTTCAGATAAGCACCGGCACCGACGACGACCGTCCCACCGTCAAGATGGTCTACGTGGAAGGTTGGTCCACGGAAGTGGCGTCCACCAACGTCGTCAAGGCAGTCCTGGAGGAGAAGTTCGGGTACAACTGCCAGATCACCCCCGTCGGGGCGGCAGCGATGTGGGAAGCGGTCGCCACCGGCGGGCAGGATGGCATGGTCGCCGCCTGGCTGCCCACCACGCACGACGATTACCTCGAAAAGAACAAGGACAACGTCGAGAACCTCGGGCCGAATCTGGAGGGCACGCAGATCGGGCTGGTCGTTCCGACCTATGTGACGATCGAGACGATTTCGGACCTGGCCGTCCACGCGGAGAAGTTCAACGGCGAGATCATCGGCATCGGGCCCGGTGCGGGCGTCATGAAGAAGACCGAGAAGGCCCTCGATGAGTATAACCTCCGCGACAAGTTCGACCTCGTCGCCTCCAGCGGACCGATGATGACCTCGGCGCTGGCGTCACGTATCGAGGAAAACGCCTGGGTCGTCATCACCGGGTGGCGGCCGCACTGGACGTTCGAGGAGTTCGACCTGAAGTTCCTGCACGACCCCAAGAACGTCTATGGAGGCCAGGAGCGGATCAACACCATCGTTCGCAAGGGCCTCAAAAAGGACATGCCCAAGGTCCACAAGTTCCTCGACCAGTTCTACTGGACTCCCCAGCAGATGAACGAGGTGCTGGTGATGAACCAGAAGGGCGGCAATCCGTTCGAGAACGCCAAAAAGTGGATCGAGCAGAACCCCGAGACGGTCGCGAAGTGGCTCGAAGGCATCGAGCTGCCCAAG
>JBKHCL010000187.1:0-3529 GCA_046541875.1 Phycisphaerae bacterium
CCAGCCGGTCGATCAGTCTTCGGGCGGGGGTTCGTAGAACACCGCGTCGAGGTCGTTGAGGTGCTCCTGGAGAAAGCTCCGGGCGTCCTGGATCGCCTGGTTGTAGACAGCCGGCCCCAGATGGGCCAGCAGCAGTTCGAGAATCCTCTCGGCCCGGAACTCGCTGAGGTCCTCGTCGAATTGTTCCGCGAACAGCCGACGCAGGGCGGAGAGAATCCCCTCCCGTCGTTCGTCGGTGAGTCGAATCCGCATGGGCCCGTCGGCGTCGTTCATTGTTTGCGTGGCTTCCTTCCTACCCCCTCCAGTACGGTCAGGCAGGCCGGTTCGAGTGTGACCTCCAGCGGGGTGGCGGGCCCGACGTCGCCGTCGATCTGCACGGGCAGCGGGGCCTGGCTGTGGACGGTCAGATGCTTCGCGCCGGCGCGTCGCAGATCGCCCAGGCGTTCGAGCCTGCCGATGACCAGGCCCGCAAGCTTGAGAAACTCCCAGCGATTTCGGCAGGGCAACGCCAGCACGTCCATGTAACCGTCGTCGGGGATCGCCCGGGCGAAGGCGGGGATGTTCGCGGCGTAGTGCGAGAGGTTGCCCACCAGCAGCGTGCCCGGCCCGTCCAGCAGAACCTCGCCATCGGCTTCGACGTGCATCGGCGGGAAGGCGTAGCCGGTCAGCGTCCGCCAGATGGGCAACACGTAATCCAGGTCGCCGGCCGGCCCGTTGCGATCCTTGTCCACCAGCTTCACGACCTGCCCGTCGAAGCCCACCCCCAGACACGCGATGGCGGCAGTACCGTCGGCGAAACGAAGCACATCGATGTCCCGGCGTCGGTTCGCCCGCAGCGCCGCCAGGACCCGTCCGGGCTTGACCGATCCGCCGAACTCGCGGCAGAAGAGATTCTCATTGCCCATCGGGAGGTGGTACAGGGGCACGCCGCGACCCAACAGGCCGCTGGCGGTCTCGCGAATCGTGCCATCCCCGCCGGCGACCAGAACCGCTGCAGAGTTGTCCGGCACGTTGGTCGCCAGTTCGGTCGCGTGTCCGGGGGCCTCGGTCTCGTGGAAGGTTACGTCGTAGCCTTCCTGTTCGAGGCGGCGGCGCACGCCCTGCACGCGTCGGCCCGCTCGGCCTTGACCGCTGATCGGGTTGGCGATGATCGTCAGGCGATCGCCCAAAGTGTCTGTCTCCTCGCGGCTGATTACCCCTGCGGGGGCAGTGTAGTGCGGTAGAAGGTAAACGTCGTCTCGTCGGACGTGTAGAGCGTGCCCTCCTCGTCGAAGGCCAAATCCTCCACACCCTTGATCCAGTCGCTCACCCGCTTGGTCCATCGGCGGTTTTCACACCCTGCCGCCACCCATTGCCTCACCGTGGCTGAGGCGGCATCGCGCGTGCGCAGCAGCATGTCCGGGTCCATCTGGTTGATGATATCCTCGTGCAGGCGGTTTTCCGCCTCGTAAAGGTAGCGTCCGTCCCACTCCAGCCCCTGCGAGAACCCCTCGTTGCGGTAGGCAAACACCACGCAGCCCCGCATGTGGCCGGCTTCGAGGGCCTCATGATGACGCACGAGGTACGTCGTCCGCGTGTTGCGGAAATCGGAAATCGCCAGCAGCCTCTCGCCCTGCCAGTCCAGCAGGCAACAGGCGCTGCTGCCCTGCAACCCGGTGCGGAACGTCCCGCCCGTGATGCACTCGCCTCGGGCGAAGGACTCTTCCAGGTCGATGCGGTAGACAAGGTGGGAGATGTAATCCACCGCCCACAGCCAGCGGCCGTCCCAGGCAAAGCCCGATGTGTGGACCGCTTCGGGAGGCATGTCGAATGATCGCCCCACAGTCGCCTCGGCCGGGTCGATCTCGTAGACTCGCGAGCGGGTGTTCTGCCAGCTGTTGGCGAAGACGAGCCTGCCATCGACCCACGTGAGACCTTGGGGGGTGTAGCGGTTTTCGCCTTCGGGGGTCGGGCCGATCGGCTCCCAGCGGGTGTGGGCAACCCGGCTGCGCTGACGATGCAGGAGGTCGAAGGCGTGGACCCGCCGGCCCCACAGACACAGCGCCAGCCCGGCTGCCAGGAGCACCGCCGCCGAAGCAATCACCCATCCCATACGCGGTTTCCTTTGCTTCGCTCAGCCGACACAGACACGCATCACTCGGGCGCCTTTGTCTCGGCCCGTTGGCGGAGGATTTCCTGGATCTCGTTGCAGTCCTTGTCGCCCCGGCCGGAAAGATTCACCAGCAGGATCTGATCGGGGTCCATTTCCGGCGCCCGCTTGATCGCCTCGGCCACCGCGTGCGAGCTTTCCAGCGCGGGGATGATCCCCTCGGTGCGCGAGAGTTTCACCAGCGCGTCGAGCGCTTCGGCGTCCGAGGCGCTGACGTACTCCACCCGGCCGATGTCTTTCCAGTGCGAGTGCTCGGGTCCCACGCCCGGATAATCCAACCCCGCCGAGACGCTGTGGACATCGGCGGTTTGGCCGTCGGGGTCCTGCAGGACGTAGCTCAGCGAGCCATGCAGCACGCCGGGCGAGCCGGAACACAGCGGCGCGGCGTGGTCGCCCGGATTCATGCTCCGCCCGCCGGCTTCGACGCCGATCATTTTCACCTGCCTGTCGTCGATCATCGGTTTGAAGATGCCCGAGGCGTTGGACCCGCCCCCGACGCAGGCGATCACCAGGTCCGGCAGGCGACCCTCGATGTCCATCATCTGCTCACGTGCCTCGCGACCGATGCAGGCCTGGAACTCCGTGACCAGCTTGGGGAACGGGTGAGGACCGGCCACCGTGCCCAGCACGTAGTGCGTGTGCTCGACGCTGCCCATCCAGTCGCGCATCGCCTCGTTCAGGGCGTCCTTGAGCGTCTTCTGCCCGGAGGTGACCCCCACCACGCGCGTGCCCAGCAACTCCATGCGGAACACGTTGAGCGACTGGCGACGCATGTCCTCGGTGCCCATATACACCTCGCAATCGAGCCCGAACACCGCAGCTGCCGTCGCCGTGGCCACGCCGTGCTGGCCGGCGCCGGTCTCGGCGATTACGCGCGTCTTGCCCATGCGTTTGGCCAGCAGAACCTGCCCCAGCGTGTTGTTGATCTTATGGGCGCCGGTGTGGTTCATGTCCTCGCGTTTGAGGTAGATCCTCGCCCCGCCCAGGGCCTCGGTGAGACGCCGACAGAAGTACAGTTCGCTGGGTCGCCCCGCGATGTCGCGCAGCGCGCGGCCGAACTCTTCGCGAAAGCTCTCGTCGGCCATCGCTGCGGTGTATTCGCGGTCCAGTTGCTCCAGGGCGCCCATGAGCGTCTCGGGCACGAACTGCCCGCCGAAAGGCCCGTAGTAGCCTGCCCGTGTTTTCTCTGCGTCAATCATGGTGAGTGTCCTCTTCGCGTCGAAGCTCCATCATCCCCGGTATCCGCGGCAAAATCAACTCAGGCTTGCCCTGTGTCAGGGCGTACGCATCTAAACGTGGCGGTTGACGGGTTGCGCCATGCGATTCGCGCCGTTAAGGTGTATCTTCCAAGGAACGGTGAGGCCTCACCAGCAACTCAAC
>JBKHCL010000081.1:0-15037 GCA_046541875.1 Phycisphaerae bacterium
TTCCGCCCGCAAGCAAGTTGCGGGCCCTGCGGCTGGAAGCCCATGCCACGAACAGCACACCGTAGCACGGGCTATCACGCCGGGGCAGATCGCCGTCTTTGAGGGTGGTCAGCAACGCCCGGATCGGGTAGAATAGGGAATCTGCCGCGAGACGAGCAGACAAACGGAGTGCAACCTCAAGCAGTGCGGGTGGGCGACCACCCGGGGGTAGCGGGACGATCCGGAGGGATCGCCCCTGAGCGAGGGACGGAGCCGAAATCGGTTGATCGCAGCGAGGTGCGCCACTCGCCACCGGTTGACGTCTGTCCGTGCGCCCCGGCTGAGAGGATCCCATGCCCGAGGAGATGTTCAGCACATACCAGGTCGCCGATATGCTCGGGACCACCCCCGCCAACGTGGCGGAGTGGATGCGAAAGGGCTGGTTGCCGTTCATTCGGCTGCCGGACGGTCCGGTCCGCGTCTCGCAGGCCGTGCTGACCCACTTCCTCCAGCGCCGCGGCGTGGACGTGGACACCGTGCTGGCCAAGGCCGAGTTCACCGACGGCGATTACGAAGCCGATGTGCCTCCGCTTCAGCCCCCGCCCGAGGACGAGAACGACCTGTCGGCCTACCTCGAACAACCCCCCACCGCCGAAGGTGTGCTGGACCAACCCAGCGCCGAGGACGAACTCGATCCGGGCCCGGCGCCCCAGGCGACGGAAACGCCGATGGCCGACGAGCTGCCCCAGCAGCAGGAGGATGATCTCCCCGAGACCGTCGAGGATTCTCTGCCACAGGAACCGCCCCACGGGCCCGAGGCCGAAGATATTCCGGGGATCGACTCACTGCGCGAGGCGATTCTGAAATCGGCGCGCGACCAGAGCAGCCCCCCCGAACCCCGGCAGACCGCACCGACGAGCGACGAGCCGACGCGATCGGCTACGCAGACCGGGCCTGCCGCCCCACCGCCCTACCCGGCCGAGCCCGACGAAGTCGACCTCACCGAGGACCAACCGCCGGGCGACGAGCCCGGCCACGTTGCGCCGCATCCGCCGATGGCCGAGCCGATCGAGGAACCTGCCCAGGAGCGAGACGAGCACCCGGTGGACATCTCCGCCCCGCCGTCGGACGCCGCCGAGCAGGTCGCCCGGGCGATTCTCACCGACGCGATCACGCGCGGCGCCAGCCACGTTCACCTCTGGCTGGAGGGTGAGCAATTGCGGCTGCTGTGGCGGATGGACGGTGTCCTCCATGAAACCGAGACCTTCCGCCGACGCCTGCCCGGCGAGCTCACTTCGGGCGTGCTGCGGGCGATGCGGTCGCTGGCGGGGCTGCCTGCCTCCCGACCCGAAGCGCCGCTGCGGGCGAGCTTCACCTTCGAGGCCGACGCTCAGCGCGTGCGGGCGCGGCTGGTGGAATTGCCCTCGGAGAGTGGTTCGGCGATGGCCATCGAGCTGCGTTCGCTCACGTCGCCCACCCATACCATCGCAACGCTGGGACTCTCCGACGCGCACGAAGCGACGCTGCGCTCGCTGCTGGATTCGCCGGCGGGGCTGGTGGTGCTGGTGAGTCCGCCGGGGCACCGAATTGCCGACGTGCGGGACGCGGTGATCGGGCATCTGGTCGGCTCGGGACGTCACGCAGCCACCCCGGGACCGATGCGCGTCGCGGGCGTCACGCAGCTGCCGGCTGACGATCCGCTGAAATGGGCGGGCGACGTCGACGCCGACGCGATCGCGCTGCGGTCGCTGGACGACGTGGACGTAGCCGCGGTGTGTGAATCGGCGACGGGTCGGCTGATCGTCTCGCACGTGACGGCCGGCGACGCCCCCGAAGCCATCGACGCCCTGCTGGCGGGCGGCGCGGGGGCCGGTCGATTGGCCGGCGTGCTGGGCGGGGTGTTCGCCGTACGCTCGCTTGGGCGGCTGTGCCTGTTCTGCCGGGAGCAGCTCTCCCCCTCCGACGCCGACCTCACCCCGTTGGGGCCTCTGGCGCGGGAGGTGAGCTTCCCGGTGTGGCGGGCGGTGGGATGTCGCGAATGCTGCCGGAGCGGTTACCGCGGAACGACTCACCTGGCCGCCCCGCTGGTGGTGACACGCGCGATGGCGGCCGAGATGCGGCGCAACCCGGACCTGCGGACGTTGGACCTGGCCGCCCGGGCGGCCGGGCTTGCCTCACTACACGAGGACGCCCTGCGCGTGCTGCGCGAAGGCGCATCCACCCCGACTCAACTCGCCCGGGCGCTTCGAAGTCGACCGGGCGAGACGTTCGCCTGACTTCACTCCTGCTCGGTGAGATACCGATCGATGGCCGCAGCAGCGTCTTTGCCGTCGCCCATCGCGAGGATCACCGTCGCCCCGCCACGCACGATGTCGCCCCCGGCAAACACGCCGGGGATGGACGTCATGTGGTTCTCGTCGATCTCGATATTGCCCCACTTGTTCAGTTCCAGGTCGGGCGCTGCCTGCGTCAGCAGCGGGTTGGCCCGCGTTCCGATGGCCACGAGAATCAGATCGGCCGCCAGCTCGAACTCGCTGCCTTCGATGGGCACCGGGCGACGGCGTCCGGAGGCGTCCGGCTCGCCGAGTTCCATCTTCTGGAGGCGCACCGCACGAACCCAGCCGTTCTCGTCGCCGAGAATTTCCAGCGGTGAGCAGAGAAACATGAACTCCACGCCCTCTTCCTCGGCGTGCTTGACCTCTTCGAGACGGGCGGGCATTTCCTCGCGGCTGCGGCGATACGCCAGCACCGACCGGACACTGCCCATGCGTTTGGCCGTGCGGCAGCCGTCCATGGCCGTGTTTCCACCGCCGAAGGTCACCGCCACCGCGCCCCGGGCCACGGGCGTTCCGCCGGGCTCGTCCCGGTAGGCCCCCATCAGGTTGACGCGCGTGAGGTACTCGTTGGCGGAGTAAACGCCCTTGAGGTTCTCCCCGGGCAGGTTGAGGAACATCGGCAGCCCCGCCCCGTTGGCGATGAAGCAGGCGTCGAACTCCTCGCGAATCTCGTCCAGGGTGATGGTCTTTCCGACGATGACGTTGTGCTCGATCGTCACACCGAGGTTCTTGAGGTTCTGCACCTCGCGGTCGACGATGTCCTTAGGCAGGCGAAACTCGGGAATGCCATACCGCAATACGCCGCCGGAATCGTGCAACGCCTCGAAGACGGTCACGTCGTGGCCTCTGCGCGCCAACTCCCCGGCGGCCGTCAGACCGCCCGGACCCGCGCCCACCACGCATACGCTCTTGTGGGTTTTGTCGACTTCGCTGGTCGGGGACGAGGCATTCCGCGCCGCCCAGTCGGCCACGAACCGCTCGAGCCAGCCCACGGCCACCGGCTGACCCTTCACGCCGCGTACGCACTCGGCCTCGCACTGCTTCTCCTGCGGGCAGACGCGGCCGGTGGTGGCAGGCAGCGCGTTGTCGGTCAGCAGAATGTCGGCGGCCTTGGCGAAATCACCTTCCGCGACGGCCGTCACGAACTCGGGAATGCGGACGGCGACGGGGCATCCGCGCACGCAAGGTCGATTCTTGCAGTTCAGGCAGCGCCGGGCCTCTTCGACGGCGGCTGCTTCTTCCAGACCGAGGTTCACTTCCTCGAAGTTGGTGGCCCGTCGCTGGGCGTCCTGCTCGGGCATGCTCACCCGGTCGATCGCCAGGCGTTCCTTGGCGGTCAGATCGTTTTTACTCATTACGCTTCCTCCGCTTCCAGCTCCTCGACCTTCCGATCGAGCCGACAATAGTCTTCCTTGTAGGCGTTCTGCCGCTGGGAGAGTTCCTTGAAGTCCACCTGATGTCCGTCGAACTCGGGCCCGTCGACGCAGGCGAACTTCACCTCGTCGCCCACGGTCACGCGACACCCGCCGCACATGCCGGTTCCGTCGACCATGATCGGGTTCAGCGAGACGAGCGTCTTGATGCCCGCCTCCCGCGTCTGGTCGGCGATGGCCGCCATCATGGGCACCGGGCCCACGGCGATCACCGCGTCGGGGCAGGTGGTCTCGTCGGCCATCAGTTTTTCCAGCTCGAGCGTGACGAAGCCCTTCGTTCCCAGCGAACCGTCCTCGGTGGTCACCAGTACGTCCTTGCTGAAGGCAGCCAGATCGTCCCGCAGGATCACGTACGGTTCGGATCGGCCGCCGATGATGGTGGTCACCTCGTTGCCCGCCTCGGCCAGCGCCTTGGCCAGGGGAAACAGCACAGCCGTCCCCACCCCGCCGCCGATGCACGCCACCCGCCCGAACTTTTCGATCTCGGTGGGTTTGCCCAGCGGGCCGGCCACGTCGCGGATGGATCCGCCTTCGCCCTCGGCGACGATGTCCTTGGTGCCCGGCCCGATCGCCTGGACGATGATCGTGATGGTCCCTTCCTGGGGGTCGGCGTCGGCGATGGTCAGCGGGATCCGCTCGGCGCCTTCCTTGAGGCGCACGATCACGAATTGCCCTGCCCGGCGGGCCTTGGCCACCCGCGGCGCCTCCACGACCATCCGATGCACGCTCGGGGCCAATTCTTCGTTGCTGCGAACTGTGAACATGATGCTGTCCTGGGTTTTGGGGTACGAAAGCCCCTCGACGGGGCACGGAAAGACCGTCAGTATAGCAGCGAAAAGACCGGAGACAAATCACAAAATGCCCTCGCGCTGACGCCGGATCCGGTCGGGCGACTCGCGTGACCGCGACGTTCCTGCCTGAGCACCTCGCGAACCCCAATACAATTCAGTGACTCGTCCCGGCCAGGAAGATTCGTGGCTGAAGGACCGGACAGGACGTCACACGCTCCGGAAACCCCCCGGCCCCAACGTCGCCGGCGATGCTCAGAGCAGACCCAGTAACCGATGACGTTCACTAACCCGATGAAGACCGAAGGAGAGAGACATGCCAGACAAACAATTCTTTGAGACTGTTCCCTCACCGGGGTTGGCCCATCTGTCGTACATGGTCGGCCATCGCGGCCGGGCCGCCGTCATCGACCCCCGTCGCGACGTGCAGGCGTATATCGACCTGGCCAAGAAACACGACTGCCGCATCGCCCACATCTTCGAGACGCACCGGAACGAGGATTACGTGATCGGCTCCTGCGAACTGCAGCGGGCCACCGGGGCGGACATCCATCACGGCGAGGGGATGGAATGGGGCTACGGCCAGACGGTCTCTGCCGGCGACACCTTTGCTCTGGGCAGCCTGAAGCTGAAGATTCTCCAGACCCCCGGCCACACCGACGACAGCATTTCGATCACACTGGCTGATACCGACTTCGCGGACGACCCGATCGCGGTATTCTCCGGCGACGCCCTCTTTGTGGGCGACGTGGGCAGGACCGACTTTTATCCCGATCGGCCGGAAGAAGTTGCCGGCCTGTTGTACGACAGCATTTTCGAAACCCTCCTGCCGCTGGGCGACGGCGTGTTGCTGTGCCCGGCCCACGGTGCCGGGTCGGTGTGTGGCAGCGGAATGGCGTCGCGCGATTTTTCCAGCCTGGGCTACGAGCGCCGTTTCAACCCGGCCCTGCAGGTCGACAGCCGAGACGAGTTCATCCGCAACAAGGTCAATGAGCACCACTACGTCCCGCCCTACTTCTCGCGAATGGAAGAGTACAACCAGCACGGAACCGCCCCGGCGATGCCCGCTCTGCCCAGCCCGCCCGCGCTCGACGCGGAGGAGTTCGCCCGGTCGGCTGAGAAGGACGCCGTCATCGTGGACATCCGCGAACCCGAAGCGTTCTCCGGGGGGTTCGTGCCCGGATCGCTGAACATCCCCGCCGACATGATCCCGGCCTACGCCGGCTGGCTGGTCCCCTACGACAAGGACATCCTGCTGGTGGCCGATGACCCCTCGGACGTCACCGGCGCGGTTCGTCCGTTCATCCGCCTGGGATACGACCGGCTCGCCGGCTACCTCCGGGGTGGTCTGCACGGCTGGGAGGTGACCGGTCGGGAAATCGACACGATCGGCATCGTCACTGCCAGAGAACTCAGCGATCGCCTCAAGGGCGAGAACCCGCCGACGCTTCTGGACGTCCGCAAGAACGAGGAATGGACCGCCGGGCATCTCGAATCGGCCGAGCACGTGTACCTGGGCTATCTGCCCGAACACGTCGACGAAGTATCCGACGGCAAGGGCGTCATTACCTTCTGCGGGAGCGGGCGACGCGCGAGCATCGCCGCGTCCATCCTCCGGCGCCAGGGCGTCAGGGAGGTCTCGAACAACCTCGGTTCGATGGCTGCCTGCCAGGCCATCGGCTGCGAGGTCAGCTCCGAAAGCTGAACCACCGAGCGTTACCGACGGGCGAAGACGGGCCTGCCACCGAATGGATGGCAGGCCCGTCTTTTTCGCGCAAGCCGACAAAACCCCACACCGAGACTTGCAGCCGACGGCAAACCGGGCACAATGGGGGAATCCGGCTTTCGCCATACACGAAAGGACGCAAGACACGATGAACTCCCCACGACGCCCGAACCTTCTGTTTCTTTATACCGACGAGCAGCGCTTCGACACGCTCGCCTGTTATGGCAACGAGAAAATCCCCACCCCGAACCTCAACCGGTTCGCCGAGTCGGCCACCGTCTTCGAGAAGGCCTACGTCACCCAGCCGGTGTGCACGCCGTCGCGGGGCTCGCTGCTGACGGGCCTGTTCCCACACACCCATACCTGCGTGCAGAACAATATCCCCCTGCCCACCGACGTGCGCTGCATGCCCGAAATGCTCAGCGACGAGTACGTCTGTGCCCATCACGGCAAGTGGCACCTCGGCGACGAGATCTACGCCCAGCACGGCTTCCCGGAATGGGCAGGGACCGAGGACACCTATCATCGCTTCTACTCCGAAGGCCATGACGAATACGCCGACCGCTCCAGCTACCATCACTGGCTCAAGAGCAAAGGCGTCGAGCCTTGGCCGATCGATGCCTCCGGGGCCGGCGCCGACGTCGCGCAAAATCGCTTCTTCCGCAAGCAGATTCACCAGTTCCCCGAGGAGCACTGTCGCCCGACCTATCTCGCCGAGACGGCCTGCCACTTCCTCCGCGGGCACATGGACACGCCGTTCTGCCTCTACGTGAACTTCCTGGAACCCCATATGCCCTTCCACAGCTGCCGGGACGGGCAGGTCAGCCCCGACGATGTCGACCTGCCCGAGAACGCGATGGAGATGCCCGGCGAGGACGCCCCTCTGCGGCTGAGGATGCAGGCCGAGAAGTACCGCCGCAGCGGCTACGACGAGCAGAATCAACTGGCGAGCGAGCAGGACTGGCGCGATCTGATTGCCCGCTACTGGGGCATGTGCTCGCTGGTGGATTCCGCCATCGGCGAGATCCTCGACACGCTGGAACGCACCGGGCTGGCGGACAACACGATCGTGGTGTTCACCAGCGACCATGGCGACATGATGTCCAGCCATAACATGATGGGCAAGGGCGTGATGTACGAAGAGTCTACCCGCGTTCCGCTGCTGATTCGCGCCCCCGGGCAGGGCGCCCGGCAACGGGTGACCATCCCCGTCTCGCACGTGGACCTCGTGCCCACCCTGCTGGATCTGATGGATCAACCGCTGCCCGACCACCTGGAGGGCGCTTCGCTTCGGGACGCGATGGAAGGCAACGAGGACCGCTGCGCCCGCGACGTGTTCATCGAGTGGCACAACGACAAGGCCCCCGGCGAGATCAAGCTGCCCGCCTGGGCCGAGGAGATCGGCCCGGCCGATAGGGTCACCGAGTCGCTCTCGGCCGAGCTTCGGACCATCGTCTCGCCCGACGGCTGGAAGCTGAACCTCTGGACCACCGGCGAGCACGAACTGTACGATCTGACCACCGATCCGCAGGAGCGCACCAACCGCATCGCCGAGCCCGCCCAGCAGCAGCGCGTCGAGAGCATGTTCAGCCGCGTTCGCAACTGGCAGCAGCGCACCGGCGACCGGTTGGAACTGCCCGACCCCACCGCCTGACAGCCAAAGGTTCGCCGCTCCTATGCCTGCGACCGGTCTGCCGACTGCAGAGAGCCCCCCGGGGCGATCAGTCCATCTCGCCGGACCCGTCGACCAGTTCCTGCTCGCGGACGAGCTCGGCGAAAAGCCCGTCGGCTCGCATCAGTTCGTCGTATCGGCCTGCCTCGGCGATTCGCCCCTCGGAGATGACGAGGATCTCGTCGACGTTTCGCACGGTCGAGAGGCGGTGGGCGATAATCAGCACGGTCCGTGTTCCGGACAGCGAATCGATCACGTCCTGAATCTTCCGTTCGGTGGCGGTATCCAGGGCGCTGGTGGCCTCGTCGAGAATGAGGACCTTCGGGTCGCGCAGTAACGCCCTGGCCAGGGCCACCCGCTGGCGCTGCCCGCCGGAGAGCGTGGTCCCCCGTTCGCCCAGGGGCGTGTTGTACCCCTCGGGGAGCTGTTCGATAAATTCGTGGGCGCGGGCCTCGCGGGCGACGCGCTCGATCTCCCGCTGGTCCTCACAGCCGGAGGCGAAAGCGATGTTCTCGCGCACGGAGGTGGAGAACATGATCGGGTCCTGCAGAACGATGCTCACCTGCTGGCGGTAGGAGGTCTGTTTGAGCTTGCGGATGTCTCTGCCATCCACCAGTACCGTCCCGCTTGCCGGGTCGTAGAACCGCAGCACGAGCTTGCACAGCGTGCTTTTCCCACCGCCCGAGGGGCCCACCAGCGCGTAGGTTCGCCCGGCCTGGAAGTGATAGCTGAACCCATCCAGTACGGGTTGGTCGCCGCGGTAGCCGAACGTGACGTCCTTCAGCTCGATGTCTCCGTGGATCTCGGCGTCGACGGCGTCGGGCGCGTCGGCCGGCTCGGGCGAGATCCCCAGAATCTCACGGATGCGATCCAACGCCGCCAGCCCGTCCTGCAACTGCACGAAGCGGTCGAGCACGCGCTGGACCGACGCCTTGATGTAATGCAGGTACAGCACGAAGGCCGACAGCTCACCGAGGGTCAGCGTGCCGGGACGGTAGATCACGAGGTATCCGCCAAAGAAGACCACCAGCAGTTGTGCGAACAGCCCGATGCCGATGCTGAAGGCCGAGAAGCCTCCCATCAGCCAACCGGTGATCCACTGCTGCCGGCGGAGATACTCCGAACGGTCATCGAAGGCGGCGTCGGCGTCGTCCTCCCCGGCGTGGGCCTTGACCATCGAGATGCCCGCGAACAGTTCGGTCGCCTGGCCGGTGATCTCGCTCTGGGTCTCCTGCACGTGGCGACGCTGTCGGCGAAGCTTTGGTGTCAGATGGTTGAGGATGATCCCCAGAACGATCAGCACGCCGAAGACGGTGGCCGCCAGCAACCAATTGGCCACGACCATCAGCACCGCGGTGATGGCGATCACCGCCCCGTCCAGAATCAGCGAAATCAGGAACGGCTGTACGACCACGCCGGCCTTGACGATGTCCGAGCTGACCCGCGCCCCGAGGTATCCCGCGCGGTGACGCTGGAAGAAGTCCATGCTCATGTGCTGAAGATGCCGGAACAGCCTCCGACGCAGCGCGTGCTGGATGTTCGCCACCAGCCGATGGGTCAACACACCGCGGAAGAACGAACCAACCCCGTTCAGGATGATCGCACCCACTGCGACCACCGCCCAGAAGGTCAGCATGCGCCCCTTTTCGGAGACAGGCTCGTCAACGCGCAGAACGCTGTCGGTGACCACCTGCAGCAGCAGCGGGATGCAAAGAGGGGTCAGCAGCTTGGCCCAGCCGGCAAGAATCGTCCCGCCGATCAGCCACTTCTGCTCCATAAGCGGGGGCTTGAGGGGAGAGAGCGTCTCCAGGAGCGAGCCTTCCCGTGACGCGTCGTTGGATGACAGGTCCATTGTCTGACGGAATTTCATAGCCCTCCGTCATATCCCACCCCGACCGACCGGTCAAAGGAAACCGTCCGCTCCGGCCAAAATAGCGACAATTCCCTCCGGCTACGGAACCATCGCGTCGGGCGGGGCTTCTTCGATCTTGGCCTGCGTGGTTGACGCGGCCTGCCGGTCACCCCTCACCGTGCGGCCTTAAACGTAATGTCCTTGGTGTGTTGCTCCTCGAGCTTGGGGATATCCTCCAGCTTGAGGATCGGCTTGCCCTCGATCATCAGGCCCTCGAAGGTCACGTTGCGGATCATGAACTCGTCGCTATAGCCGGCCAGGCGGATGCGCTCTTTCTTTGATCGGCTGTGGACGACAAAGTTGCGCACCGTGACCCCGTCGATGTGCCCGCGGAGCTTGCGGGCGTCGCCGATCACGAAGTCGATGGCGGCCTCACCGGCGTGGTCGACGATGATGTTTTCCATCACCACGTTGCTGACCTTGGCCCCGTCGCGAACCTGGATGATGGCCGGTCTCGCGGCACGGATGATTTCGATGTTGCGGAAGGTGATGTTGCGAATGTAGTCGGCCTTGGTCTCCGTGCCGATCTTGATCCCGCCGTAGCGGTAGCACAGCAGGGTGGCGTTCTCGACATGGACTTTTTCGTAGCTGCCGCCGCCGTCGTGGGCCTTGGTGGCGATGCAGTCGTCCACCGCGAAGATGTAGACATCGCTGATCTTGACGTTGCTCGAGCTGACCGGATTGATCCCGTCCTTGCCGCCGAATATCTTGTAGTTCTTGATCGTGACCTTGCTGCTTTGATCGAAGCGGGTGTTCCAGTTCCAGGACCGGTTGATCGAGACCAGGTCCTGGATTTTCAGCCCGTCAATGCGGTTGGCGCGCAGGCTGCCCGTCTGGCGATAACCGGGACCTTTTGTGAAGTCGAGAATGCCATGGCCTGCGAAGTGGATGTTTTCACCCTTGTTGATGACGAGCTGCATCCGTCGGATCAACGCGCCGGGCATGAGAAACATCGTGGTATCACTTTGGGGAGACAGCACGCGCTGCTTTATTGGGGTCTCGATACCACAGTCGTAGACGCCGTCGGGAAAAACCAACGTCCCGCCGCCCTTTTCCGCGATGTCGGCGAGGGCTTTCTGGATCGGCTCCAGTGCCTCTGTTTTGCCTGTGTGGTCGATCTTGTAGTCCTTGACCGCGCAGTACACCTTGTCTCCATCGGGGGCCTTGACCGGTGGATAGGCCAGCACGTGCAGATCGGGATGATCATCGAGCTTGATGAACAGGTTTTGCGGCTTCTCGATTCGGAATGTCAGCACGCCGTCCTCAAGCTTCGGCTCGATCCCCGCGCGGCGCGGCCTCAAGGTCACCGCCTTCGGCTTGCTGTCGGCCACCCGGATCGTCACCGTCTGCGGCCCGGACATCGCAAACCGCGCCATGTGCCCAAAGCGCCCACCAATGGCAACCGTCGGCACCTCGACCTCACCCACCGTCACGCGGAAGTGCTTTGCCTCCTTTGCCTCTTTCCCGCCGATAGCGGGATACGGCTGAGGCTCGCCCTCGGCGTGTGCGCTATTGGCGGTACAGATAATCAGGGCAAGGCCCATCGTCCATGTGATCATTCGTGGCATTGTCATAGTTAACTTCTTTTGGTCATAAGGGTTGGAAGTACCGAAGACTGCATTTCAGCATCGCTCATTTCGTCTTCCGCAAATCGTAGCAGGCCAAGCGGTTGCTGGTGCGCATGAACAGCCACCCGCAGGCGTAGGCGGGGGAGGTGTCCTGGGCCCAGTGTCTGCTGCCCATCCTTTTAAGGTTGAGTTCCTTGAGGTTTTCGGGGTCCACGCCGGCGATCCAGAACCCCCACTGCGGGCTGCTGAAGTGCCAATACTTGCCGTCGGCGACGATGGGCTGATACTTCCAGTTCTTGTAGTGCCCGTCCATGAGAATCTGCTTTCCGGTTTCCAACTCGATCATTGCGAAAAGCGTCGCCTTGCTGCCGTCGGGGCCCTTCTTGGGGGCCTGCATGTCCACGATCACGTGGCCTTTGTAGAAAGTCGGGCTGGAGAAACCCTTCATCAGGAACTGTCCGCGATCGGTCTTGAACTGCCAGAGCAGCTTGGCCCCCTTCGGCGAGATCTTGTAGCAGCGCGGGCCCACGGTGTCGCTGCTTTTGTCGGCCTCTCGGCAGACCATGTAGTCGCCGTAGATGGCTGTGGTGTTGCCGCCCTCGACAGGCCCGATGTTCCACAGTTCCTCGCCGGTTCTGGCCTCCAGGCAGATGTTCTCGTGGATGAAGTACTCCTTACCCTCGTGCTTCCAGACGCGGGTGAAGGAGGCGTTGCGAATCCCGCGCACCACCCCGCCTTTGCTCCAGAGTTCTTTGCCGGTTTTGGCGTCGTAGCCCACCAGCGTACTGCCCTCGCGATACACCAGCACGCCATCGGCGATCACCGGAGTGGCGTTGGGCGAATGGACGCTGGGGCGCTTGTGCTCAGCCCAGATCGTCTTGCCGGTTTCGGCGTCCAGGCAGTAGACCCACCCGGCCGCCCCGAAAGCGTACGCCTTGCCGTCGTGGACGAGCATCGTACCGTGGCCGCCGCCCTTGCCGCTTCCCAGCAGGGTTTCGCCCTGACCCTCGAACACTCGCTTCCAGACCGTCTTGCCGGTGCGGGCATCAATGCAGACGACGATGTCGTCACCGGGCTTGTCGCTGCGATCGGTCCGGTCCGATCGTCCGGTGTCCAGGGCGCGAATCTCCTTGGGCGATATCTTCGAGACGTCGGGCGTCATCCCGGTCGGCCAGGTGTAGTAGACGTACACGCGTCCATCAGCCATCACCGGCGTGGCGAAGCTGGAGCGAAGCCCCCGGTACGACGGGGGGGGGATTATCTCCTCGCTCTTCCAGACCAGCTTCATGTCCTCGACCTTGTCGATCAGATCGTATCCACAATCGATGGCCATGCCGTTCCCGTTAGGCCCATGGAACATCGGCCAACCGATGCGCCAGGCTTCCTTCTGGGCGTCTGTCTTCACGTGGGCGGGATACGTGATCGGCTCATCGGCGACGGCCGACCCAATCAAGACCAACCCGGCCAACAAGACGGTAACACCGGCCAATAGCATGCTTCTTTTGGACATTCTCAAACTCCTTCAGGTAAGGGCGTTCTGCGTCGGTTCAATGGCCGACTCGCGACTCCTTCCATTGAACACGAATCCGGGCCGAAATTGTCGGTATCATTTTGACCCTTTCGTATTACAATGACCACATGCTCGATGAACTTCATCCACCGCTGATGGGAACCTGGCAGTACGCCCCGCTGATTCTCTGGGGCGACACCAATCCGCGCCACATACGCGAAGCGACCGACTACACCCCCCGACACGTATATGCCCTGACGTATGTCGAGGACGGACAGGCGTGGCTGGGCAGCCGAGACTCGTCCCTCGACGCGGCGGGAGGGCCTCCGATGGCGGTGTTCCAGCCGCCCCAGAATGCCCTGCCGCTGACGATCACCCCCGGCAGCACGTATCGGCGTCTGCATTTCGACGTGGTCCGCGTGCCCTGCCGACACACCGGAAACACCCGGGCCCTGACCCACGTGGACCCGATCCCCCAGCCCTCACCCATGGAGGTATGGGGCATCGAACCGCCCCCGCACGTGCCGGCCGAACTCCATCTCTCCTGCCATTCCATGCTGAGCTACTGCACCGCCAACTGGTACCGCGACGATGTGGCGGCGATGCAGTGCAACGCCCGACTCACCGGCTGGATCGCCGGACTGATCGCCCACCTGGCAAACCGTCACAGTTCCGCCGGCGACTGGGCGCAGGCGGCCGTGGCGGGTCTGGAAAGAATCGTGGACCAGCGAACGAGGATCGAGCAGGTGGCGGAGTTCATGGGCCTCAGCCGCACCGCCTTCACACGCCGCTTCCGCAAAGCGATGGGCACAACGCCCCGGGAATACCTCACCCGGCTGCGGCTGGACGAAGCCTGCCGCCTGCTGGAATCGACGAATCTGCCGATCGCGGCCGTCGCTAGGCGCTGCGGGTCGCGATCGGCCAAGACCTTCGCCCTGCAGTTCAAAAAACGCCTGGGCTTCACGCCAAGCGAGTGGCGCCGGCGCAGCCGAATGTAATGATCGCTACCCCGCCGAGTGAGACCAGCCGTCTCCCGCTGCCCGCGTTGCAATGTCGCAAAAAGTCTCCCTGCGATCCAACCGCCTGACGGTGAGGCAGGGATAGGCAACTTGCTCGGCCCTGGAAGAATCGCTTTCTCTTTCCATCCAGCCGCGTGAAACGCGTATGATATTGGCCGGTGTTGACGGTGAGAGCACAGGCATCGAAAGGCCGGCCCCTATGGACCTGCTGGCGAAGATCAAGAAAGGCCCCGTCGTGATTTCTTAGGGTCCCGGAGGTTGCCCATGACTGATTCTCTGACTCCAAAGCCTTGCACCCGCGTTTGGTTAGGCGATTACCTTGATACGGCAGTCGAAAGAAATCTGTGTGTCCGTGTCCGCTGCACAACTTGCGCGGCCATGGAGTTCCGGAGTGGACTGTACAGCCGCGCCTTGGCGGCGCTCGGGATCGCACCGCCCTTCGATTCGCGTAGGCATGACCGACGTGCAATGGAACATATCCCGCAAGCGAGGAACGACACTCGGGTTCGATTGGAGCTAGCCAGGCAATTGGCTCTGCTGGCCCCAGACCATACAAGGCAGAGGCAGTGGTTGGATGCAATTCACCTGATCTTCTGCGAACTCTGGTGGGCGGCAGGCGAAGCAATCGCGGAGCGCGACTATCAACCAATTGTCGAAGGCACATGGGCGGGCTCCATCCTCTGTTCGATGCAGGCGCATTCACGCAGGCGTGAGGCAGAGCGCCGAGCATACGAGGCGTTCAACTCGCCCGAGGCGGTTCAGGCACGGCGTGACGCCAAGCGGAAACTCAAGCAGCAGGCGCAGGCAGAACGACTCGCCCGAAAGAAGGAGCGCGATCGCTTGTGGTTCGAGAAACACCCCCGACCGGACGGGGCTGAGCCGCAGGATACTGACAGGAAGGAGTGATTCGCACCCATGCCGACACATGCAAACCAACTGCGGAACCAACTGGAGCGTGTGGTCATCGAGGCCCGCGACGTGGCCGAAGCCGGCGCACGCGCCGCGGTCGATGCACTTCCTACGTTCTCGGCCGACAGGCCAGCCGAACTTGCCGCCAGCAAGGCCTGAATCCTTGCACGAAAGCTTGCACGTGA
>JBKHCL010000188.1:0-3457 GCA_046541875.1 Phycisphaerae bacterium
TACGGTCCATGCCACGAAAAGCCTTTGAAGCCCCCACCGTCAGGTGGGGGATAGAACGCATCCCGTAGCACGGCCTTCCAGGCCGTGTACAACATGGGCTGGAAGACCATGCCACGAAGTCGTTCCGCCCGCAACAAGTTGCGGGCCCTACGGTCCATGCCACGAAAAGCCTTTGAAGCCCCCACCGTCAGGTGGGGGATAGAGCGCACCCCGTAGCACGGCCTTCCAGGCGTTCGGTCGGCTGGCTGGCTGGCAGGTGCGCAGCAGGTCGCGAGGGCCTGCCCGTCAAACGCGGTGGTGCCTTCGCGAACGGTGTGGGGACACTTTCTCGGCGAAGGGCCCCTTCCCTCGCCGTTTGCAGGAGGTATAATGGAGGGCGATTTGACAGAACTTCAATCGAAGGGAAATCACGATGACGGAAGAAGCCACCATGAAAAACAAAGTCGCCGAGGTCATCCAGACCATTCGGCCACACTTGCAGGCCGACGGCGGCGACATCGAACTGGTCGACGTCGACGAAGAGACCGGCAAGGTCTCCGTGCGTCTGCAGGGGGCGTGCGCCGGTTGCCCCGGAGCAGCAATGACGCTCAAGATGGGCGTCGAACGGCGCCTCAAAGCCGAGATCCCCGAGGTCTCGGAAGTCGTCCCCGTCTGAGCACGACACAACGCCCGGCGAACGGTTCATCGCGCGGCGCTCGGCTGACGGCCGGGCGCCGCGTTTGTGCGCACACACCAAGCCCGCCAGGCACTTGCCCCCCGGCGGCCTGTCGGGTAGCATGGAGAGGATATCGCGGTACCCCAATTGAGGATCGAACATGGCCGAGACGAGTGACGCACAACAGGCTGCCGACGCCCGCAAGGGAAAGGGCAAAGCCTTCTTCGACCGCGCCGACCAGGTGGCGGAAACCGGCAACTGGGACTTCGCCATCGAGATGTACACCGAGGGCATCAAGCGTGAACCCGAGGACATCGACCGCGGCCACAAGCCTCTGCGCGAGATCGCGCTGAAGCGGAAGCTCGCCGGCGGCAAGAAGGCCGGCATGATGGACAGCCTCAAGCACGGCTCGTCGAAAGACCCCGCCGAGAACCTCGCCAACGCCGAGTACCTCCTCGCCAAGGATCCCGGTAACGTGCAACTGATGGTGAACGTCCTCAACGCCGCGACCAAGCTCGAGCACCCTCCCCTGGTCGACTGGATTGCCGACATCATTCTCGACGCGATGCGCCAGGCGAAAAAGCCCAACATCCGCGTGATCCGCAAGGTTATGGAGAGCTACGAGAGCATCGAGGAATACCACGCCGCCCTGGAGGCATGTCGGCTGGGGCGGGAGGCAAGCCCCGAGGACGAGTTCTTCCTGAACAAGGAAAAGGAACTCGGCGCGCTGGATACGCTCAAGGCCGGCGGGTATGGAGAACAGGGCGATTTCAAGAAGTCCGTCAAGAATCTCGACGAGCAGATGAAGCTCTCCCAGGCCGACCAGATGGTCCAGAGCAAGAACTACCTCGAACAGCAGATCGAGGAAGCCCGCGCCGAGTACGCCGAAAACCCCACCGTTCCGGCGAAGGTGATGGCCCTGGTCGAGGCGCTGACCCGCACCGAGGACCCCTCCTACGAGAACGAAGCGATCGACATCCTCAACAAGGCCTGGCAGGACACCAAAAACTACCAGTTCAAGGTCCGCATGGGCGATATCCGCATCAAGCAGATGACCCGACGGTACCGCAAGCTCGTGCAGGACGGCGACCGCGATGCCGCCGCCGAGCAGGCCAAGAACCAGTTGGCCTTCGAGTTGGAAGAGTACGGCGAGCGGGCCTCCAACTACCCGACCGACCTGGGCATCAAGTACGAGCTGGGTCGGCGGCAGTTCCTCGCCGGCAAGCTGGACGAAGCCATCGCCTCGCTGCAGCAGGCCCAGCGCGATCCGCGTCGCCAGCGCCTGGCGATGACCTATCTGGGTCAGGCGTTCGCCCGCAAGGACTGGTACACCGAGGCGGCTGAGACATTCGAGCGAGCCCTGGAGATGGACCTCACCGAGGATCAGGCCAAGGAACTGCGATACCATCTCGGCGACGCCCTGGAGAACATGGGGCAGTACAAAAAGGCCCAGGAGCAGTTCTCCCACGTCGCCCAGACCGACTACAACTTCAAGGACGTTCGCGACCGCCTCGAAGCCGCCCGTGCAAAGGCCAATCAGCAGGAAAGCTGACCGCAGCGGAAATCACCGGCGAATCCGTGCGAAAAGGGCTTGCCCTCGCCAACGCCTGAGATATAATGCGTCGTTCGCCCTGAAGGAAGGGCGACATGCAGAACCCCGTTGAACGCAACAGGAGAGATTTGTGGCGAACTCACCCTCTGCCAAAAAGAGAATGCGACAGGACGTCAAGCGGCGTGCCCGTAATCGCTGGCGCAAGAACCAGATCAAGGACGCCGTCAAGAAGTTCGACGAGCTGATCGAGGACGGCAACACCACCGAAGCCGCCGAGCAGCTGAAGGTCTGCTTCTCCACGCTGGACAAGATCGCCCAAAAGGGAACGATCCACAAGAACGCCGCGTCCCGCAAGAAGGCCCGCCTGTCCAAAAGGCTCGACAAGGCCAACGCGTAACGCCGGCGAAACACGGATTGATACAAGCTTCGCCCTCCGGCTTGATCGGGTCAACGCGCGGGTCAAACCGCAGCTGAACCTGATCGCTGGTGGGCGATTTGCTTGCGCCCCGATCGACCCGGCGTCGATTGCCACCTCAGACCCTTCATGACCTCCGGCAACGAACCAACCCGCTCCTACGTCTCGCGAGGCGGACACAAGCTCGCCCCGGCCCTGGACGCGTTCGACCTGGACGTGACGGGCCTGCGGTGCGTGGATCTTGGCTGCAACGTCGGGGGGTTCACCGACTGCCTGCTGCAACGCGGCGCCGAGCATGTCCACGCCGTCGATACCGGCTACGGGGACTTCGCCTGGACGCTGCGGAACGACCCTCGCGTAACCCTCCACGAACGCACCAATGCCCTGCACTTCCAGCCACAGGCGAAGGTGGACCTCGCCGTGGTCGACGTGTCCTGGACGCCGCAGCGGCGGATCATCCCGGCCGCCCTGGAATGGCTGGACGCCGAGTCGACCTTCCCGCCCAGCCGCGGGGGCGGCGCGATCGTCTCCCTGCTCAAGCCCCACTACGAATACGCCAAAATCCATGGCCGAAAGCTCTACCGCCCGCTGACAGACGAGGAATCCGCCGACACGCTGTCGGCCGTTCGGGAACAACTCCGGCAGCTCGGTGTGGACGTGCTGGACCGGACCCCCTGCGCCATCCGCGGCAAAGGCGGCAATCGCGAGTACCTCCTGCTGGTGAGCCCAGGCCCTTCGAGCCCTCAATCCTGATTGACGGAACGCGCAGACTCTCCTACAATTGCCGGTATCGACACATCTGTATGATTCAGCGCGCCCGCAGCCGCGCGGGGAG
>JBKHCL010000082.1:0-14940 GCA_046541875.1 Phycisphaerae bacterium
ACGGCTATGCGCGCTCTATCCCCCACCTGACGGCGGGGGCTCCCTCGGAGGGGTTTCTCGTGGCATGGGCTTCCAGCCCATGTAGTCACGGCCTGGAAGGCCGTGCTACAACCGTAGGGCCCGCAACTTGTTGCGGGCGGAATGACTCCCGCAGACGGCTATGCGCAGCCCGGAGGTTCCTGCCGCGGCATCACAGGGTTTGCAGGATTGCCCGCCTTCTGGTACCAAGGACCCATGGCAGAGAGTGAATCGAAATCGCCCGGCGACCGAACGCTGCGGCTGGAGTGTTTCCAGAGCGACACCGTGGACCGCGTGCGGGATGCGGGCGGGCGATGGCGTCTTCCCGGTGGGGTGCTTCGGCTGCCGAAGGTCTTCGGGTTCTGCCGGGGTGTCGAGCGGGCACTGGCGGCGTTGGACCAGGCCGTCAAAGGCGGGCACGGCGGGCGGATCGTGCTGCTGGGCGAGATCATCCACAACCCGTGGGTGAACGATTTCTTCCGCCGACGGGGGGTGCAGATCCTCACGCCCGACCAGCGAGACCGGCTCGAGGAGCACCTGGCTGCCTCGGATATCGCGATCATCCCCGCGTTCGGCGTGGCCCCGGGAATCCAGCGGCGGCTGGAGGCCATCGGCTGTGACGTGGTCGATTCCTCCTGCGGCGACGTGCGTCGGCTTTGGGCATGGGCGGAACGCGCCGCCCGCGACGGATACGGGGTGGCTGTCTTCGGCCGACCGAACCACGACGAGACGGTCGTCACCAAGTCGCGTCTGGCGGAGGCGGGCGGGAAGTACGTGGTCCTTCAGAACCTCCCCCGCGTGGACGATTTCTGCCGACAGATCGATCAGCCAGGCCGCACGCCGCCATTCAGGGACGTGTTCAGTACCGACGAGACCAACGCCGATTCGCCCGAGGACTTTGCCCGCCTCGCGCAGGTCTCGCAGACCACCATGCTCTACGAAGAGACGCTGCGCGTTCGTCGGCGCATCGAACAAGCCTTTGTCGACCGGTTCGGCCGCGACGAGGCCGAGCAGCGACTGCTCTTTCAGCCCACGGTCTGCCGGGCCACCCAACGTCGCCAGGAGGCGGCTGTGGCGCTCTGCCAGGGCGGCTGCGACCTGGTGATTGTCGTCGGCGGGGTGGGCTCGTCCAACACGCGACACCTCTACGAGCTGGCCAGCCAGTACGTCCCGGCCTTCTTCATCGAGGACGCCCGCTCGATTCTCTCGGCAGAGCGCATCGAGACGTTCAATCCGCCCGATCCGCACCCCACCGTGCGGGAAGGCTGGCTGCCGACCTCCCGGCCGTTGACGATCGGCGTGCTGGCCGGCGCCTCCTGCCCGGAGATCGTCATCGGCGACGTGCTGGACACGCTTGCTGATCTGCTCCGATAGATCAACAAGTGTGCGGTCAGGCGGCACGTTGGTGGGTCGGCGGGTGGTCGAGCCCCGTTGGGGCGGGTGATCCGTCCGCTGATCGAGCATCGGTCCGGAGTCTCAGCCGTAGGGCCCGCAACTTGTTGCGGGCGAGATAACTGAACGGGGCAAGCAGGGCGAATCGAACCACGGACCGCCCTGCCACCAATTCCTGTCGCGCACTTTTGCGGGTGGTCCTTCAGAAGACTCTTGCAATCGCAGGAAGCCTGCTATACGAAGTAGTTGTGGGAATCGGTTGTTTCTGACGGGACGAGTGTCGGCTGGCGGTGTGTGCGACCTATGCCCGGGCCGGACACGGTGCAAGGTGGAATGTGTCCTCAGGGGTTCGGGGCGATCTGGATCGATTCTCCGCCAGATGAAGCTTTGTACTGTCTGCCCGATACGCGAACGCTGCGCTGCCAAGGAGACCGGGCCATGCCTGTAGGCAGAGTGAAGTGGTACGACAAGACCAAGGGGTACGGCTTCATCGAATGTCCTGAGGGAGACGTGTTCTTCCATTTCAGCGATATTCAGATGGAGGGGTTTAAGGCATTGGCTGAGGATCAGCGCGTCTCGTACAAGATGCTGCGCAGCCCCGAGGGGCTCAAGGCCAAGCAGATCAAGCCGATGGACAACCGTGCGAGCGTGAAGTCCGCTGCCCGGTATCGCACGCTGCTGTGCATGACCGTCCGCGAGGGGCAGGAAGACGCCTTCGATGAGATGATGCGGACCGTCCCGGCATGGTTCGATGAGTTCGAGCAGGACGTCGGGCTGCGACGGATCGGTACGTGGCGGTCAGGCCAGACGGCGGTGCGTCTGATCGAGTCCGATCGACCGTACGAGCAGACCGTCTCCCAAGCGGAGAAGCACCCGAAATACGCCACCTTCCGCTCCTGGCAGGACGATCTGCTCGCCCTGCTGGAAGGCGAGCCGGCTGTGATGTCCCCGGTGCTTCCGGGCAACCCGGCCGAGGATTGACCACCCGCACCAGCGAACATTGCACAAGGGGAACCCGCCTGCCCGGCGGACCGCACGGATTCTATCCCCATTCTGAAAAAAGATTTGCGTTTTTCCGCCTGGGGCTGTCAGTCTAGCTGTCACACCCCTGGCCCGATACTCCTCTCAGGCACCAACGCGGCGGAGTCCGCTTGTGACGATGTATCGGCAATGCTGCCTCACCTTCCAGGGGGCAGAGGCGGCAGCTGCCTTGGGCGGGGATGGTCTACGGGGCCGTTTCCGCCCTTTCTCTGCGCTGTGGCCTGCGGTCAGTCGCGTCGGTACATCGCGTCGACGACGTTGCGGACGTATTGTTCGTCGGAGAGTCCTTCGTCGGTGTCGCCGGGGGTGGGCACGAGGTCGCGGAAGTATTCCGCCAGTCGGGCGAACAGCGTCAGCCGGGCGCCTGGGTCCAGCTCATTGCGGCGAAGCAGGGCCTGGAGTGCGACGGCGGCCTCGGCCGGGCGGATGCGCTGGCGGAGGCGACCGACGATGTGCGGATGCTGCAGGAGAGAGTTGAACACCCGCGGGCCGATCTGGTCGAGGTCCGGAGGCGGGGTCTGGCGGGTAAGCACGACGATGGTACCGCCGGCGATGTCGCCGAGTCGTTGCACGCGCCGGGTCAGCAGGCAGGCGATTCCGCCCACCAGGTACATCGCGGGAAGAAGATCCACCAGCCGTCCCACGTTCCGCGCAAAGACCTGGCTGGGCCGCAGGTTCAGCCCCTGCTCGTCGGCAACGCGGATCTGCAGGACTTTCTTGCCGATCGTCTGCCCCCGCCACAGCCATTCCAGCAGCGTCCCGTAGAGAATCGGCAACAGGAGGACACAGAAAATCACGGCCCCCTGATACCACATCACTTCTCTTACCCCGACCATTGCCATGGTCAGCACAACCGCCATCGTGACGGCTGAGAGGATCAGCCCATCCAGCAGCAAGGCGAACATGCGGCGCAGCGGGCCGGCCAGATCGAGCGAAAACGTGACCCCCTCGGGCGTTTCGATGCGCATGGTATTGTCGGCCAATGGAATCACGCCACCGCCTCCTCGCGGCGCCCGGCCAGGCCGAACCAGACGATCAGCAGGACCAGTTCGACCAGTCCGAAGGAGATTTTGACCCAATAGGGGATGATCGGTTCGTGGTACTGGGAGAGAAACGCCTCGATGATGCCCGCCCAGACCATCAACACCACGACCCCCAGCATCATCGTGAGGATGTCGGGCATGATCTCGCGCAGTCGACCGGCCAGCGGCGTCCGGTCGCCCCAGCCGATCAGCGCCCCGCCCAGCGACAACCCCGCCTGACCGGCCAGCAGAATCGCGGGAATCTCGATCGACCCGTGGGGCAACAGCCAACCGGCCAGGAACTCGCCCTGCCCGGCCTGGATGTAGTCCAGGCAGATGCCCCCCAGTATCACCCCGTTGTAGAACAGCAGAATCAGCGTGCCGATCCCCCAGGTCAGCCCCAGACCGATCGCCCGGGCGGAAACCGAGATGTTGTTGGCCATCAGCATCGCCGAGAACGCCCCTTCGCGTCCTTCGATGCCCGCATCCTCGCCGGATTCCTCCTGCGCCACCCGCTCGGAGGGGTCCATCTGCCCGTGCCCGAACGGCAGGAGGGTTTCCTTGGCCTCGGCGTTGACGCTCAGCAGGATGGCTCCCAGCAGCGCCCCGGCCAGGGTGACCGTCACCGACAGTGCCCCGGCCCGCCAGCGCCGTCGGACGGTCTGCGGCAGTGTGCGGATCAGCCAGTGGATCGGCCTGAGACGCGTCGCATGGCGTCGGCTGCCGTGAATCTGCGAATAGGCCCGGGCAAGCAACGATTCGAGATGGGCTGCGAGCTTCGGGTCGGCCGCCGCGGTCTTGATCTTCACCAGGTCCGAGCCGGTCCGCTCGTAGAGATAGTGCAGCTCGCGTGCGTCGCGAAGCGAAAGCTGCTCCATTCCCCGCCGCTCGATGCCGTCGAGCAGCTCGGCCAGGCGCGTCCATCGGGGGCGCTCCTCGCGGAGAAATCGGTCCAGGTCGATAATCACGCCGCAGCCGTCCCTTTCGATTTAGAGCAGTTGCCGTTGTTTGACATTCACGTAGTGCGACACCAGTTGGGGGGCGAGCTTCTCGTTGTCCATCGTCAGCATCGTCACGCCCCGCCGCCGCAGTGAGCGATCCATCTCCACCAGTTGCCCCCATCGCAGGTGGCCGCCGAGGCGCTGGTAGATCTCGTCGACACGATCGACGCCCGGACCGGTGAACAACTGCCGTTCGTCCGGGCGGCGGACCATGCCCGCGACCACCAGGTGCTGCTTGGCGATCAGCTGCACGTTTCGCTGGAAGTTCTCGGCCACCAGCGGATCATCGAGATTCGTCAGGAACACCAGCAGCGCCCGGCGTCGCAGGCGGGTTCGGATGAACGAGCAGACCTCGTTGAACTCCGGCGCGACCGGCTCGGGATGAACCGTGTACAGCGCGTCGCGACAGCGGCGGAAGTGCTCCCGCCCCGCCGCAGCCCGCAGGAAATGTTCCACGCGGTCGGTGAAGGTCATCAGCCCCATCAGGTCGCCCTGGCGCTCGGCCGCCCGTCCGAGAACGAGCGACGCGGTGACGTATCGCTCCAGCAGCGGCTCGGGATTGTCGTGGTCCAGCGTGCCGTCCGACTTCATCGACGGAACCAGCCGCCCGCTCAGTCGAGACGCGTCGATCAGGACGTACACCTCCTGGGTCCGCTCGACCTGGTGGACCTTGGTAACCGGCTCGCCGCGTTTGGCGGTGGCCTTCCAGTGGATATTTTCGTAACTGTCGCCCGGAATGTACTCGCGGAGCTTCTCGAACTCCCGCCCTTGTCCCACCTGGCGAACGGCGTGCACGCCCACGCCGCCGTGTTCGAGGAACAGGGCCGCGACGTTCTTCCGCTCCGAGAGCAGGTTGGGGTAGACGCGGACCTCGACGTTGATGGACACCGCCCGACGCACCAGCCACAATCCCAGCCGCGAGCGCGTCTGAAGGTAGATCGCATCCAGTGGATACCGCCCGCGGCGGGTCGGTCGGCAGGGCCAATCGAGGCGGACGGTCTGTCCGTCGCCGGCCAGGAGGACCTCCTGCTGCTGCTCGATTTCGTCGAGTCCTCTCGGCAGCGACAGCGCGAAGGTGAGCCGATCCAGCCCCACCGGCGGCGTGATTCGCACGGAGATCACGCCGTCGACGTCGCGGGTGAGTCGCACCACTTCGGCGTCGGCCGCCGTCGCGCCGTCCAGGCGACGGATGCTGACGGCAGCGTCCAGGACGGCAGCGCACGCAAGGACAGCCGCCAGCAGCTGCACCACCGGCCAAAGCCCCCCCACCACCGCCGCGGCGACGGTGGTCGGCAGGAGGGTCGCCGCCACCAGCCAGATCAGGCTGTTTCGCGGAACGATCATCGCGGGACCGCCACCTCCTCCAGCAACTGGGCGATGACCTCGGTGAGGGTGAGTCCTTCGATCTCGAATTCCGGGCGCAGAATCAATCGATGCTCAAGGACGGCCGGCGCGAGGCGTTTGACGTCGTCGGGCGTGACGAAGTCGCGTCCCTCGATGGCGGCCATCGCACGGGTGGAGGCCAACAGCGCCTGCGTCGCCCGCGGACCTGCGCCCACCAGCACGCTGGGATGCTCGCGCGTCGCGCGGATCACGTCCACCATGTAGGTCACCAGTTCCTCGCGCACGGTCACGCCGCGCAGGGCGGCCCGCAGACCCACCAGCGTCTCGGGCGTGATGACCGCGGCCACTTGCCCGCTGTTGAGCGTCGCCTCGGGCGCCTCGGCCCCGAGGGAGCGTCCGGCCAGGGCCAACTCTTCGTCCCGGCTGGGGGCGAGCATGGGAATCTTCAGCATGAACCGGTCCTTCTGGGCCTCGGGCAGCGGATAGGTGCCCTCGTACTCGATGGGGTTCTGCGTGGCGAAGACGGTGAAGTTGTCGGACAGTTCATGCGTGGTCCGATCGATGGTGACCCGCCGCTCCTGCATCGCCTGCAACAGGGCCGACTGGGTCTTGGCCGGGGCACGGTTGATCTCGTCGGCCAACAGGAACGTCGTGAACACCGGTCCCTTGACCAGCGTGAACTCGTTGTGCTGGAAGTTGAACACGTTCGTGCCCGTCACGTCGGCGGGCATGAGGTCGGGCGTGAACTGGATGCGATTGAACTCGCAGCCCATCGTGCGAGCCAGCGTCCGCACCAGCAGCGTCTTGGCCACGCCGGGAACGCCCTCGATCAGCGCGTGCTGACCGGTCACGATGGTTACCAGCGCCAGGTCGATCACGTCGTGTTGGCCGATGATGACCTTCCCCACCTCCTCGCGGGCGGCGGTGAGGGTCTGCTGCAACTGATCCAGATTCGGTTTCGACTCGTCCATGCGTCATTTCCTCTCACTGGCGATGCTCCGGAGCGTTTCGTACACGTTGACGATACTCCGGTGGTTGGATTCGTTCAGGTAAGGCTCGGCGGCGTCACGGAGCTTCCTGGCCTTGGTTTTCAGGTCGCCCCGGCCGGCGGGGACGGTTTTGTCCCACTCGTCCAGGCAGGTTTTGAGAAGGCGATTCCGCGGGACGCTGCGCCGCAGGAGATTCACCAGTCCCTCGTTGGCGTCGCGACCCAGAACGCGCCCGCCCTCGAGGTTGCGGGGCATCCGACGCGCCGGGGCCAGCCGGGCTGCGTTGCGCCAGACAAACAGCAGCGCCACTGCCGCCAGAACGCCGGCGGCCGGGGCGAACCCCGCCTCCCACGTCATACGCGCCAGGCCGGGCGATTCGAAGATCCCCAGGTGCGTCTCGTCAATGACCACGCGGCGTTTGTCGCCCACCAGCGCCGCGATCGCCTCCAGCGGGGCGGCCCGGCTGATGGAGACATTTGCCAGCCACCACGTGCCCCCCGTGATGATAATCTCGCCGCGATCCAGCGTACGACGAATCGCCACCGGGGCCGAGAACTCGTCCCGCAGGAGGACCTCCCACGGATCGGACGGATCCTCCGAAAGGTGATACCCCGGAAGCATCCGGATCGACTCGCTCATACCCAGGCGCGTCCCGTCCGCGGTGGGTTTGGCCTTCAGCTTGTGGGGCGGGTCGTACACCTCGAACCGTGGCGGCTGACCGGGAACCCAGCCCAACTGGTCGGACTCCAGCAGCATCGCCATCCATGAGTTAGCGTCGACGTCTTCGTCCGGCATCTGCGAGAAGCGATGATCGGCCGAGTGCGGATTCCGCGCCAGTCCCACCACCAGTCGACCGCCCTGGCGGACGAACGCATCGAGGCGATCGCGCATGCGGTTGGGGTCCACCAGCGACCCAGCGTTGGGATCCACTCCCAGGATCATCAGCACGGTCCGATCGGGAGGAATTTCCTCCGGCCGGGGCAGGGGGCGGTAGTTTCTCACGACCGTCAGCCCGTCGATTCGCTGCAACGACTCAGCCAGCACCCGCGTACCCAACGGATCGGCCCGCAACGACGAAAATGGCGGATACGACGTGCCCGTCTGCAGCCGATAGACCACCAGTTGCACAACCCCCACCACGAAGACCAGGACCACCGCGATCATCGCCACTACCAGAATGCCGCGCCGGGTCCTCATGCGCTGCGCACCTCCCGCTGACCTTGGCGGAATTCCGCCAGCAAGGCCCCGGTCGCCTCGTGGCGGCCGTACCAGCACCGCTCGAAGAGGCGAGTGTTTCGTTCCATCGCGTCGACGCGCGTCGGCTCGTGAAGGCTGCGACGGGCCAGCTCGCGGAGATAGTCGCGATTGGACTTGTGCTTTGCCGGACGGAGCAGATCGCGCCGCCCCAGATACGCCAGATCCGAGAGGAACAGCGCCCGCAGCGCCAGGCGGGGCTTGCCTTCCTCCTCCAGGCGACGCGCCATCGCCAGCCAATCATCTTCGGGCAGCGCGTCGGCGGTCACCGACTCGTCGCTGACGTCGGGCTCGTCGGCAACGACAGCCACCACGCCGGCGGAGGCCGGCTGAACCGGCTTGTCGCGCATGCGTTTGACCACCACCCATGCAACCGCGCCGATGGCGATGGCCACCAGGCCGATCGTGACCCACTGGACCGTGTCGCTCAGTCCACTTGGCTCGGATCGGCCGTCCTGCTGAATGGGCTCGGTCATCTCCTTGTCACGCTCGAAAAGGCTCTCCAACCACTCCCAGAACGCGTCGATCTGCTTATCGATCCATTCGCTGATCGCGTCCAGGAAGGTTCGATCGGGCGATCCGCTCCGCTGCTGTCGCCAGTTGTATTTCTGCTGCCGGAGAACCTGGTCGATCGCTCCGTCCAGCTGAGTGGGCTGGACGGAAGGAGGTCGCTCGATCGGGCCCGCTGCCTGGGCGAGCAGCGGAGAACTCATCACCAGCAGCGCGATCGCCGCCAGCAGAATGGTCGACCTTGCCGCCAGACGTCGCACCTGCGCCAGCAGATCCACCCCGCTGGTGCGGGCCTGGTCGCGGAAGGTGTGGGTGGCCATGGCGGCTTTGATCGTCATGTCGATCGCCAGCCAGGTCAGCACCAGCGAGATTCCCAGCCACGTCGGACTCGATGCCCAACCCACCCAGCGGGACAGCGGCGTGTCCACCGCCAGCAACCCCTCCAGGAGGAGCGGCAGGAGCTGCCCGATGACAGCCAGGTTTACCAGCACCACCCACGCCACCATGGGGACCACAACCAGCACCCATCCGGCGTTGGAGGCGGCGCGGCGTCGGCTGCGGGACCACGCCTCGTTCCACGCCTCCCGCAGACCCCGTCGGCCGTCCAGGAGAATCGTCAGGTGCTGACAGAACGGATAGATCCAGATCATCGGCAGCACCAACAGAAAGGCGATCAGCAGCAGCGGGGTGGTGATGGCCGCTGCCAGCGCCTGCGTGCCCACCAGGCGAACCCGTCGGGTGAAGGTCCAGGGTTCGTCGTCGCGATCGCCGAGTTCTTCGATCAGCACAGCCGCGAATCGGTTCTGCCAGCACTTCGCCCAGACCAGCGAAACGCTGATTGCCAACGACATACCCGCCAGCTCGCTCGTCGAGGCCCGGGTGCGGGCGAACAGGCCCCACGTCGCCAGCAGGGACATCGCCAACGGGAGCGTACCCACCAGGTACATCGCCAACGCCGTCAGGCCGCCCGTTCGTAGCAGCGCGATGGCGTCCTCCAACAGGCGCATCGACCGGGCAATGGCAGCGAAGACACCGGTCACAGGATTCCCTCCGAAGGGATGTCCACCAGCAGCGCCGAGAGCACCTGCAACACCAGCGGGGCCGCGTAGTACACCACCACCCAGAGGAGGAACACGCCCAGAAGTAGCTGTCCGATCGCCATTACACCCGGCGGCATGCGGCGTTTGGTGGCGGCGTCCTGCTCGGCCAACACCGCCAGGCATCGCGAGCAGATCACCCGCCCGCCATGCTCGGTGACGCACTCACGGCAGAAGAACCGCCGACACTGCGGGCACCGGGCAGCCGCCTGGCGCGACGGATGGACGTGGCAGTGTTGGCGCGTCAGCGACGTCATCTCGCCTCCCGGAGACCCCGATACCGCACGACCTCCAGCAGGCCCGGAACCGCGATCGACAGGCCGAACACCGCCGTGATGCCCGCGAGATTGGCCACCAGCCCCACGTCCTCGGACATTATTCCCGAGGAACGCGAACCCCTGCCGACCAAGAAGGTCATCAACCCGATGCAGAACACCGAAGCGCAATACAAAGCCGCAAAGAAAACCGGTTTCCTCAGCGACCGGGGCGTGGCTCCGTCGCGATTCATGATTCCTCCGAGGATCGCGGCGAACAGTGCAACCGGCGTGGTGAGAACCACAAGATTGACGGCCCCGGTGTGTGGGAACAGCCAACTGATCACGCCCAGGGCGGCAGTGGCGAGTGTGAACGAGAACAACACCGCATGTCCGCCGGGGGAGTAGTTTGCCCCGTAGTCGAAGGTCCGCCCGTCTTCGCTTGCCGCCGCGAAGCGACGATACGTTTCGTAGGCTTCTTCGGATCGCTCGCGGGCCTCCTCGGCGCTCAGCGAGCCCTGGGTCTGTTCGACGGCGGTCCGGATTCGCGGCAGCGCGCGCCGGGCCGACCGCATCGTCGTGATGGAATACAGTTCCATCGTTTGAACCGGCGAGCGGACGGTGCACACACACGTGCCGCCTTGCAGGACGTACGCCAGCCAGACGACCGCCGCGACCGCCACAACGATCGCCAGGATGATCGAATCGTCCGCGTACGTCAGCCAGCTCCTCGCCAGCAGCACCGTAACCCCGCCCAGCAGAATATTCACCCCAAGCCCCGTAGACGTGCGACGACAGGTGAGAGACTGCAGGTCGGCATAGCCGATGCGACGGTAGTTCTCATACGGAAAGTTCCGCACCACCTGCAGGAGGTGATCCGGGCCGAGGTACAGATCGCCGCGCCGGCGCATGGACAGCCAGCGTAACGCGCGAAGCCGAACGTATTGGTCTCGATCCAGTGGCATCTGGCAGGCTCTCAGTCTATGTACGGGAAGAACGTCACCCACGCGCCGCGGAAGATCAGGATCCAGGCGAAGACCTCCGCGCCGCCCAGCACGATCGCCGCGAGGCGCTTGAGCATACCGGTGCTGCCGAACTTGCTCGACCGCCTCCAGGACCACAGCGCCACAAAGATGGCGGCCGGTCCGGAAATAATCCACATCCACCACATCATGAAACCCAGAATCAGCGGCACCGCCGCGAGCAGAAAGGCGACCTCTTCGTAGCAGACGCGACGGTGCTCGATATCGACCGCAATCTCCCGGTTCTCATCGGCGGCGTCCAGGCAGGACGGGCAGATGTGCTTCTGTCCGAAGTCCAGATCGCACAGGGCACAGACGAATCGACCACAGTGGTCGCAGGCGCGCTCGGCCTGGCGGTCGGGGTGAAAGAAGCATGACGCCTCTTCCTGGTCGAGACGTTGTTTGCCCGTCTCGCCGGCGGCAGGACCACTCAGCAGAGCGGGAAACACCATGACCGACACCGGCTGGCCGCACCGGGAGCAGCGCAGGAAGTCGTCGCCCCTCCAGAAAGCGGGCGAAATCTCCGCGTCGCAGTTGCCGCACGTGATCGGAGCATCCGCAGCCAAGGATTACCTCTTCTTTGCGTGGATCACGCGGGTCGAAGCGATCCGGTCGTGCAGGGTTCGCTTTTGTGAATCAAACGCCGCCATGAGGTATCCGATCAAGAAGATCAACCACGAGAGGATCTCCGCGAAGTATCGCCCCAGAGCACGCAGATACGAAACCTTCGTGCCGTCCGGCTGCACGATGCGCAGGCCGCAGAGCAGCTTGCCCGGCGTACCACCGTAGGCGCCCACGAAGAGTGTGTTATAGGCGCAGCTCGCCGCGAGCATAACCAGATTCGAAATCAGGATCGTAGCGATAGCCTGATCCCCTTCCGCCGGTTCATAGGTCTGGAACGTTCCCAGCCCCGTAACGGCCAGGACAATCTGGTTAAACACTCCGAGGATGATTCCGTCGATGAACTTGGCGGCGAAACGGATCCAGAAACCCGCGTATGGATGCGAGGAGGACGATACCAGCGGAATGCCCTCGCGGACCCGCTCGACGGCGATGGGTTTGCACTCGCTGCAGACACGCTTTCCCTGGAGAACGAGAGTTTCGTCCTGGCCGACCTGTCTGCCGCACAGGTCGCACCAGATCAGCGGACCGGCGGAAGAGGCGTCGGTGGCGGTGCTTCTCGCCCGGACTTCCTCCAAGGCCAGCCAGTCGGGCATGCCCTCCCTCCATACGAGCGTACGGGCGTTGATTTCGCCCTGCCGAACCAGCGAATCGAGCTGCTCATCGCTGACCGGTCCCCGCCGCTCGCCGCCGACAACGTAATACCATTCCATGGTTGCCCCTTACGCAAACAGGTTCTGTTGGACGATTGTGGGGGCATGGTACCGCGGTTTTGTTGATTCTGCCAGCCCAAAGCGAGGAAGTGTTGGTGATCGTGCGCGACGGGAATGGGTGGCAGGGCGGTCCGTGGTTCGATTCGCTTCGCCCTGCTTGCCCCCGTTCAGCTATCTCGCCCGCAACAAGTTGCGGGCCCTACGGCTGAGACTCCGGACCGATGCTCGATCAGCGGACGGATCACCCGCCCCGTCGGGGCTCGACGACCAGCCGACCCACCAACGTGCCGCCTGACGGATCGCCCCCGGAAAATGTCGCACCACCCGTAAAAACCGCACCCTGAAAGCCCGGTATATGCCCCCGCCGCCAATGGAACGGCGACAACCCGTCTCCCGTTGGATACACTGGATGATAGGGTTTCGGCCTACGCACAACCACAGGCCTATGCAACAGAAGGAGACGTTCATGCGACATCGGTTGATGATCCTTGCGGTGATCCCGCTGCTGTTGGCTGTTCCCTCAGCCGCCCAGCCCAACGCGCCGGCTTCGGACTTCGGCGACCTCGGCGGGCTCGGGTTGGACCCCGCCCAGCCGGCAGAGAAGCTCACCGCGCGGGTCATCCCGTCGCATACCGTTGTCGAGCCCAACCAGACCGTCCACCTCGCCGTCGAGATGACCATCGCCGATGGCTGGGCGTTCTACTCGCCCGCTCCCGGGGAGAATGTCGACGCCAAGGGCAACCCCGTGCGCGTCGGAGCGGCCGAGATCGCCGTCGACGCCGGGCCATGGTCGGTCGGTCAGCGGCGTTGGCCCACCGACGAGAAGTACGTCTCCGGGCAGTTCGTGAACTACGTGTACAAAGGCACAGCCGTGGCGTACGTACCGGTCACCGTCTCGCCGTCGGCTACGCAGGGCTTTGCCACGGTGCAGGTGACGCTTTCGGGGCAGGTCTGCTCGCCGGACAGTTGCCTCAACGCGGAAGTCGCGCTCAAGCAGCGACTTCGCGTGGGAGACGAGGCGGTGCCCAACCCGGACTGGAGCGAGAAGCTTACCGCCGGTCTGGATGAGGCCCTCACCGCTGAGCAGCTCCGCGCCACGCACCCCTCGCCGGCGTCTTCCCAAAACGCGGCTTCGGGCGCAGCCCAGGACGCCCCGGCTTACAGCGTCCTCGGCGGGATTGCCCTGGCCCTGCTGGCGGGGTTGGCGCTGAACGTCATGCCCTGCGTGCTGCCGGTGATTCCGCTGCGCCTTCTGAGCATCGTGGAGATGGCCGGTGAGTCGCGGCGGCGGTACATCACGCTCGGATTAGCGTTTGCGGTCGGCATCGTGGCGTTCTTCGCGGTGTTCGCCGCACTGTCGGCCGCCTTCGCCGAGGTGCTGAACCTCTCGGCCCATTTCCAGATCGACTGGGTCCGCCTGCTGATGGCGCTGATCGTCCTGGCACTGGCGGCCAACATGTTCGGCGTGTTCAACGTCGTGGTCCCCTCGAAGCTCGCCGCCGCCGAGGGCAAGTTCACCGGGGGCGGGCACATGCGGAGCCTCGGGATGGGGCTGATGATGGCGGTGCTGTCCACCCCGTGCAGCTTCGGCATTCTCGCCGGCGTCATGCTGTGGGCCCAGACCCAGCCGACCTGGCTGGCGGCGGCGGCGGTGCTGGCCGTCGGTGTGGGAATGGCTGCCCCGCACGTGGTGCTCGCGGCGATGCCCTCGCTCATCCAGAAGCTGCCCAAGCCCGGGCCCTGGATGGAGCATTTCAAACACGCCATGGGCTTTATCATGCTGCTGGTGGCGGTCTGGTTGTTCAGCACGTTCGCCGGCGAGGCGTATCCGTTCTGGTTGGTGGGGTTCGGGGTGGTGTTCGTGATGGGCCTTTGGATCTGGGCGGGCTGGGTGCGCTACGACGCGCCGCTGGGCAGGAAGCTCGTGGTCCGGGGGATCGCCGTGGCGCTGGTGGTGGCGGCAGGCTTGGTGAGCATTCCACGTCCGGCCCCGCCGGCGGTGCCGTTCGAGCCGTTCAGCCCGGCGCGTCTGGCCGAGGCGAAGCAGGGCGATGCCCCGGTCGTGGTGAAGTTCACCGCGTCGTGGTGCATCAAGTGCATCCAGTTGGAGATGGCCACCTACGACGACCCGACGCTGGCGGCGGAGTTGGCCTCCCGCGACGTGGTGCTCATCAAGGCCGACGTCACGCAGGACAGCTCGCCGGCTGCCCGCTTCCTCGAAGAAACCGTCGGCGGCGCGCCGCCATTGACGCTGGTGTACCCCGCCGGCGGACAAGGCCAACCTCAGCGACTGGTGGGCACCTACACAAGGCAGGAACTGCTGGACGCGCTGGACAAGGCCAGTCAGTAGGGATCATCATCGTGGGCGTGTTTCTCACCGAAGAGGGACTGCCTCCCTGGCTGGGCTTTGCTACGATGTTGCCATGCCACAACTGACCAATCAACAGCGTGTGGAGGCGATGGCGGGGGTGGGGCTGTTTGCCGCGATGGATGCCGACCAGCGGCGGTCGGGCTGGTTACTGCCGACCTTGTATGGACCGCTGTCGGCCTGCAGCTGTCGCTGTGGTGCGTGCTGATGTACTGCCTCGCCGCGACGTGCGCCGATTACATCCGTAGGGCTGGCGAACCGCCGGGGTTTTCAGACAGCGCCTGCGTTTGCTGA
>JBKHCL010000189.1:0-3413 GCA_046541875.1 Phycisphaerae bacterium
CTGGAAGGCCGTGCTACGGCCGTAGGGCCCGCAACTTGTTGCGGGCGGAACGACTTTGGCGGAACGACGCAAACAGCAAATGAGGACGAGATATGACAGGCGCGATGGAGCTTCTGGAACAGAACGAGAAAAAGGACCTGCTTCGGTTCGTCACTGCCGGCAGCGTGGACGACGGCAAGAGCACGCTGATCGGTCGGCTGTTGTTCGAGTCCAAGGGCATTTACGAGGATCAACTCGAAAGCGTCGCCGGGGCCTCGAAGAAGGTGGGCACCACCGGCGAGGACGTGGACCTCGCGCTGGTTACCGACGGCCTGCAGGCCGAGCGCGAGCAGGGCATCACCATCGATGTGGCGTATCGCTACTTCTCGACACCCAAGCGGAAGTTCATCATCGCCGACTCCCCCGGCCACGAGCAGTACACCCGCAACATGGCCACGGGCGCGTCGACGGCGTCGCTGGCGATTATCCTCATCGACGCCGCCAACGGTGTGTTGACCCAGTCCAAGCGGCACTCGTTCATCGCCTCGCTGCTGGGCATTCCCCACATTCTGATCGCCGTGAACAAGATGGACCTGGTGGACTATTCCGAGGACGTTTTCAAAGAGATTCGCGAGGACTTCACGGACTTCTCGGCCAAGCTCAAGCTGGGGGACGTGACGTTCATTCCCATCAGCGCGCTGAAAGGCGACAACGTCGTCGAGCGTTCGGAGCGTATGCCCTGGTACCAGGGGGGGACGCTTCTGAACCACCTGGAGAACGTCCACATCGCCTCGGACCGCAACCTCATCGACATGCGCATGCCCGTTCAGTACGTCTGCCGGCCGAACAGCGAGTTCCGCGGCTACATGGGCACGGTTGCCTCGGGCACGATTCGACCGGGCGATACCGTTGTCGCCCTGCCGTCGGGGCGCAGCTCGAAGGTCACGCAGGTGCTTGGCGTGGACGGGGCGATCCAGGCGGGGTTCCCGCCGCTTCCGGTGACGGTCACGCTGGAGGATGAAATCGACATCTCACGCGGCGACATGCTGGTGCACGAGCACAACGTGCCGCGCGTGGATCGCACCTTCGAGGCAATGCTCGTGTGGATGCACGACGACGCGATGGTCCCCGGCAAGCAGTACATGATCAAGCACACCACCAAGCTCACGCCCGGGGTGATTTCCAACCTCATGTACCAGGTGGACGTCAACACGCTGCGGCGGAGCAAGGCCGCCGAGCTGAAGCTCAATGAGATCGGCCGATGCGAAATCGAACTGGCCCGCCCGGTCGCTTACGACCCGTACGAACAGAACCGCACGACCGGATCGTTCATCGTGATCGATCGGCTGACGCACAATACCGTCGGGGCCGGGATGATTATCGAGCGCGAGCCGAAGGAGATGAAAACCCAGCCGTCACGACGGGTCACCGAGATTGAATCGAAGGACATCACCTCGCACGCCAGCTCGGTGGACGCCTCCCAGCGCGAGGCGAAGATGGGCCACAAACCCGCCACGCTTTGGCTGACGGGCCTGACCGGGTCGGGCAAGACGACCATCGGCTACGCCCTGGAGAAGCGTCTCTACGACGCCGGCTGCGCCGCGGCGGTGCTGGACGGCGAAAACTTCCGGATGGGCATGAGTAAGGACCTGGGCTTCGGCGCCGACGACCGGGCCGAGAACATGCGCCGCGCCGCCGAGGCCGCCCGCCTGCTCAATGACGCCGGGCTCATCGCGGTCTGCTCGTTCCTCTCGCCCTACGAGGAAGACCGCCAGCGGGCCCGCGAGGTGGTCGGCCCGGACCGGTTCATCGAGGTGTACCTCTCCGCGCCGGTGGAGGTCTGCAAGGAACGGGCCGCCGAGAACATTTACGGCCGCGCGGAGTCCGGCGAGATCAAGCGATTCTCAGGCATCACCGCCCCCTACCACGAGCCGAAACACCCCGAGCTGACGCTGCCCACTCACGAGCTGGACGTGGACGAGTGCGTCGGACGAATCGTCGCCCTGCTGCAGGCGCGCGGGATCATCCGAATCTGACGCGTCCGTTGGCGGTCATCCTTGGACACACCAACGCCCCCGGCCGATCGGCTGGGGGCGTTTCACTTGACTGCTCAGCGCAAAGCAGGAGACGAGCCGATCTTACCCCGACCCGTCTCTGTGCACTACCCGGTTGTCCACTGCATTTACGCGGCAAAGCGTAGCTGGTAGTGCGCTGCCTTGTTGATGGTCCCCTGCTAAAGCGTGACGTTCTTTTCTTTATCCAGGCAGATGCGGTCGACCATGTGGACCAGCTTTCCGCACTGGGGCTTGGTGATGTAGGCGTCGGCTTTGCAGTCTTCGCACTTGGAGGTCATCTGCTCCTTCATCAGCGAGGAGTACATGATCACCGGCAGGTCCTCCAGACCCAGCGCGAACTTGATGTGATGGCAGAGCGTGAGCCCGTCCATCTGGGGCATTTCAATGTCGGTAATCACCAGGTTGACGTAATCGGTGATCGGTCGGCCCTGCTCGTCGGCCTGCTTCTTGAGTCGCGTGATCTCGTCGTGGGCGTCCTTGCCGTTTTCGAAGATCTCGACGTTGGTGTACTCGCCTCGCTGAAGCACGCCGGTAATGAGGTTGCGCGTGGTGGTGGAGTCTTCCACCAGGAAGATCTTCGTCTCGGGTCGTTTGTCCTGCTGGGGATGCTCGAAATGCTCCTCGCGCAGGTCCAGGAGGTCCTCGGTGGGGAAGTAATCGCCGGAAATCTTCTCCATGTCGACGATGAGAATCTCCCTGCCGTCGATGTCCACCGACCCGGTGAACTCGGAGGAATGCTCGGCGATCATCGGGCTCAGCGGATTGATGTCGGACCAATTGACGCGATGAATCCGTCGCACACCGTCGACCAGGAACGCGTTGGTCATGCGGTTGAACTGCGTGACCAGCACAATGCGCTTCTGCTCGTTGGATTCGGGGTCCACCTCTTCACCGCCACCGGGCAGCGCGGCGACCTGGAGCTCTTCGCCCAGGTCGATCATGGGAATCGTGTGGTCGCGGAACATGAACATGCCCGCTACCGCCGCGTTCTGCGTGGGCAGCTTGGTGACCCGCCTGGCGTCGTACTGCTCAATCGCCTGGATCTTCATCACGTTCACGCCGAACCCCTGCCCCTGGATGACGAACTCCAGGATTTCCACTTCGTCGGTTCCGCTCTCGAGCAGAATGCCTTCCTTCGGCTTGGCCATGACCGGCTCCTGTTGGGCAGTTGTGTGCGGGGCCCCACAGCCGATACGTACGGTCGGCTGCCCTCCCCGCGTTATCCCTTACATCGGACGTGTGGGATTTCGGTTGAACGGCCTTTTGCAGAAAATCCCCGAAATTCCGACTACGCAGAACCGTTCGCCTCCAAAGCCCTGGAGAGACCTCTCCCCCGCCGGTGGAAGCCAGATTGACCCG
>JBKHCL010000014.1:0-44692 GCA_046541875.1 Phycisphaerae bacterium
GCCTTCTTGGGCGCCTTCTTCGCTCGCTTGGCGGTCTTCTTGGCCGCCTTCTTTGTGGCCTTCTTCACGCGCTTGGCTGCCTTCTTGGCGCGACTGGCCGATTTCTTGGCGGCCTTCTTCGTCGTCTTCTTCGCGCGTTTCGCGGTCTTCTTGGCTGCCTTCTTCGCCGTCTTCTTCTTTGCTGTCTTTTTGGCCATGCCTTCTTCACCACCTTCCACTTGAGTCTGAACTGAATGTTCGGAGATATGTCCCCGATCGTTGTACGGCAGGGAGCGGTTCATGTGCAAGTATTTACACATGCCTTTCGGTTTTAGTATTCGTCATATCGGGGTTCATTCATTGAAGCTTTTCTGCAAAGAGATGCGCACTTCGGGATCCGAACCCGTCGAACCCGCTTTGGCGGGGGCACTCATCCGCTCCCATGGCAGCCTTGGACGGGCTGAATCCTGCGCGGCGGATCGTCGCGACGACATACTTGGAATCGAACCGCAACGAGCAATTCCATCACACCCCCGGCCGATAGTATACTGAAGGTTTCCAAGGCAATTGGACGCTCCAGACACGAGGTGAAAACGGATGAAGAAGTTCCTGTCCCTGGCGATGGTGGCGACGCTGCTGGCGGGCTGCCCGGTCCCGCAGCCGCAGAACACGCCCAACCAGCATTGGCACGAGATGGACCCCGCGACGGGCAAGGGGTTCTACCTCTACGTTCCCAGCAGCTACTCCGACGATAAGCCCGCGCCGCTGATTATCAGCTGTCACGGAACGCCGCCTTACGACGTGGCGAACCACCACATCCGCGAGTGGAAAATGCTTGGCGAGGAGAACGGCTGCATCGTTGTTGCCCCCGAGTTGATCGGAACCGACGGTGTGCTCGGCGACGGGCCGCTGGTGGGAATGATCGCCAACGAGCGGCGCATCATGAGCATCGTCTCGCTGCTGGGCTACCGCTACAACATTGATCGGGCGAACGTGATGATTACCGGCTTCTCCGGCGGCGGATTTCCCAGCTACTGGGTGGGCATGCGTCATCCGGACGTGTTCTCCACGATCGTCGCGCGGAACTGCAACTTCAACAAGTGGAACCTTCACGGCTGGTACCCGGACGAGGCGATCGGCATGAACGTGCTGGTCTACTACGGGCAGAACGACCCGGCCACCATCATCGCCCAGTCCGAGCGGGCCGTCACCTATCTGCGAAAGCAGGGGGTCGCCGTGGAAAAACGCGTGGTCCCGGGAAAGGGACACCAGCGCGTCCCGAGCATCGCGATGAAGTTCTTCCGCGACAACTGGAAGCCCGCCAAGCCGTCCCTGCCGATCGGCGAAGACACCGGCGAGGTGGCGGCCGGCGACTGAACGAGCCTGCCGGGCGAATCCCTCTGCCATGGGGATCACTCGCCATGGCAGGGTGGTTCCAGCCTCCACCGGCAGCGCAGAAAAACGCCCGCACCACGGGAATGATCCTCGCGGTGCGGGCGATTCGTTTGCGCGACGGTCGGGGCGGGCGGGCCATTCCACCGGCCAGGTCCGTGCGTGTTTGTTCGGGTTACGGCAGGAGCATGAACATGAAGACGAAGGCAAAAATGCCGACCGTCTCGGCGATGCCCATGGCGATCAGCGTGTTGGTGAAGGGCTTACCCTCGGCTTCGGACATGGCGCGTACGCCGCCGGCACCGATCTGTCCCTGCATCCAGGCGCTGAACAGTTCACCCAAGCCCGCGGCAAGGCCGATCACGAACAGCGCCCCGCCGTTGGCGGCGACGTATTCGGCGTTGCCCAGTGCGGGGAGGATCACCAGCAGCGAGACCAGCAGGCCGTAAATCGTCTGGCTGAGGGGCATGCCCAGCAGGACGATGTACTTGAAGTTCATCTGCTCGCCGGCGCGGGCTTCCTTTGCCCACGCGCCGGTGGCGGCGCGTCCGGCGGCACCGATGCCCAGGGCGCTGCCGATCGCACCGAGGCCGAGAGGCAGGGCGAATCCGATCTGACCTAACCATTCCATGTTATTGATCTCCTTGGTTTGAAGCTGTCTTCAGGGAGAAGGGGGCGTAGGGATAACCGGCCCACTGCACTCCCGCATTCATCGAGAACTCCAGCATATTCAGTCGCACACCGTGTGCGAAAATCGCAATCAGGCACAGCGCAATGTTCAGCGAGTGCGCCAGGACCAGCACCAGGATGGTGGCCGGCAGGGCCCACATCGAGGCGTCGAGCATGCCGACCGCCAGGTCGTTGAACGCCGAGGCGATGTAGTAGCTCGCCAGGCCGACCGCCATCAGGCGGATGTAGCTGAGCATGTCTCCGAACGCCCCGGGGATGCCCATCAGGTTGCCCAGGATGCCCATACCCACCCGCTTGAGCGGGTTCCTTGAGGGCGAGGTGAACAGGGCGATCAGGGCGAAGCTGCCCAGCAGAATCCACAGCGTCACCATCCCCGGGAAGAGCTTCGCTTCCGGGAAGAACATCAGCCAAACCAGCGTGAACATCCCGAAGATGAATCCGATCCAGCCGATCTCCGCGATGCCGCGCTGATCGGGCAGGATCATGATCGCCTGCTTGAGGTGCGCCAAGACCAGGTGCACGCAGCCGATGATGAAACTGATCTGCATGATCAGGTTTCGGCCTTCCTCGGCCTGCGCTTCGGGGCGCCACCAGACGGCGATGTGTTGCCACGCGCCGCCCATAGCCGCCCAGAGGCCTCCCGCGCCCATCATCTGGCCGGGACCGACGCCGAAGGCGTTGCCCGTCAGCACGCCCCACAGCACCGTGGTCAGCGAGAAGATGACCACCAGTTGCCCGGTCTCCTTGTTGCCCGAGCGGGCGAGCTTGCCGTAGGCCAGCAGACCGATGATGGTGAAAATCAGCCCGTAGCCGGCGTCGCCGACGAGCATGGCTGTGAAGATCGGCATCGCCAGCATGAAGAAGGGCGACGGGTCGAACTCCCGGTAGCCGGGATTGGTCCCGAGCATGTTCAGCAGCGATCGGATCGGGCGGGCCCAGCGCGGATAGCGGATCAGCGTGGGGGGCTGTTCGTCTTCTTCGGGGTCCATCACGCAGACCCCGGCGTTGACGTCGCGGGCGGACAGGTCGTCCGAGAGGCGGTCCACCTCGGCGGCAGGCACCCAGCCCTGGATGGCGTAGATGGCTTCGTGATCGATCCCGCTGCGCTCGGTCGCGACGAATTCGGCGGACTGCTCGGCCTCGAAGGCCCGTTCGCGGATGGAGTCCTTGAGGTTCGCAAGTTCGCCGAGGCGTCGGGCGTCCTGCTTCATGGCTTCGTCGATTTCGGCAGCTTCGGCCCGGATGCTCGGACGGTCGCGCGGGGGCTTCTCCAGCAGCTGCGCGTCGTCGGGCAGCTCGGGTGTCCGGTCCGCGTTGGTGACGACGGCGACGAGCACTTCGCCGCGCACTTCGTCCCCTTCCAGCGGCTGAACGCATTGGCCTTCGAGCTGATCGACCTGCTCGGCAGGCAGTTCCACGAAGTGCAGGGCGAGCCCGGATTGTTCGATCGCGTCGAGCTGATCGAGCGTGACATCGCCCCAGATGCGGAGCTCTTCGATCTGCCGGTGCAGGGCGACGAGGCGCGTGTTTCGTTCGGTATTGGCCCGGTCGATGGACATGACCTCGGCGGCAGCGTCCTCGGGGGAGATGTCCGGCGCATTGCCGGTGGGTTCAACGTTGTCCAGAACCACCGCGGCCCGGTTGAGCATGTCCAGCCGCTGGGAGGTCTGTTCGTCGGCGACGGCCCGGTCGGGGTCCACCGGCTCGACGTGCACCATGCCCAGCTCGCGGACGGCCTGGAGCAGAGCGTCGCGATCGCGCCGGCAGGCGGCGACGTAGACCTTCTTCATGGGGGCGATCATGCGGCACCTCCCGGGGCGGCCTGCGTGTGAATGCCTTCGTCCTCGTACACCGTGGCCTCCGACTCGGCGAGCTTGTTCTTGGCGATCTTGGCGCGCCCGACCGCGGCGGTCATCTCGTCGCCGAGTCGGATGCGGATGCGTCGGATCGCTTCGCGGGCCTCGGGAATCTTGACCTTCTCGAAGAGGTTCACGCGCTGGATGATCTTCGTCAGCTCGGCGTTGAGCAGTCGGTACTGCTCAGCCAACACATCGCACTGGGCTTTGCACTCGTTGAGGTGGCGGATGTCCCGCAGTGCCTGGTCCAGCCACGCCGGTGTGGCGAAGAGGCTGTAGACCGCCTCGGGGAAGTCCACACCCTCGAAGACCGGCAGACGCACACCCGCGACGTTCTGTCTGGTCGTGCGGACGTGGTCGGGCTTGGCGAGGTTGCGGATGTTCACGCCGGAATAGTCGGCCAGCACCGCCTGGTACTGCCGCACGGACCGGACGGCCTTGTCCCGCCGGGCGTCCATCTTGCGCTGTTCGGCCTGGATTTCCCGGAGGCGCACCTGAAGCATCTGCTGTTTGAGCTTCAGCATCGGCAGGTAGCGCTCGAAACGCTGCAGCGCGTCGCGCTGTCGCTTGAGCTCCGGTCGGGTCAGTTTGATCTTCGTTGCCATTGCTGCTCAATCCCGGTGGGGAGTGGACGGTCGTTCGCTCAGGCGGACGCCTCGGCCTGGGCGGTTTCTTCGGCGGGGTTCTCTTCGCCTTCCTCGGTTTGGGACGGCTGCTCTTCCGCGGCGAGATCCTTGGGCCAGTGCGCTTCGATGATCGATCGGCGGATGCCGGTCTCGAACGGCTCGAAGCAGTCGGCGAGAATCTCCCAGCAGCGGTCCAGCGCCTCGAAGAGAGGAATGTTCACGCCGAGGTCCATAATCTGCGCTTCGAACAGGTCCCCGTATTTCAGGAGCTTCCCGTCCCAGGGCGACATCTCGAAGCCCATGTCCCGCTTCTCGCGCGACTCGCGACAACTGGCGTACAACTGCAGGCAGCCGTCCATGATCGCGCGGTGGTCGTCCCGCGTATCGCCGTTGACCTGCTGCTTGAGACGCGAGAGCGAGCCGAACGGCTCGATGCGCCCGTTGCGGAGGTAGAACTGACCTTCGGTGATGTACCCGGTGTTGTCGGGAACCGGGTGTGTCACGTCGTCGCCGGGCATGGTCACGCAGGCGAGTAGCGTCATGGAGCCGGCCCCGTCGAAATCGACGGCCTTCTCGTAACGGCGGGCGAGTTGCGAGTAGAGGTCGCCCGGGTACCCGCGGTTGGAGGGGATCTGCTCCATCGTGATCGCGATTTCCTTGAGGGCGTCGGAGAAGGCGGTCATGTCGGTCAGCAGGCAGAGCACCCGCTTGCCCTGCAGGGCGAACTGCTCGCCGACGGCCAGGCAGAGGTCCGGGACGGTGAGGCATTCCACCGTCGGGTCGGCTGCGGTGTGCATGAACATGATGGTTCGCCCCAGCACGCCGCCTTCCTCGAAGGTTTTGCGGAAGGTGAGGTAATCGTCGTGTCGCAACCCCATCCCGCCGAGGATGATGATGTCGGCGTCGGCCTGGAGCCCCACGCGGGCCAGCAGGGGGTTATACGGTTCGCCGGCGACCGAGAAAATCGGCAGCTTCTGCGACTCGACCAGCGAGTTGAACACGTCGATCATCGGGATGCCCGTTTCGATCATCTGATCGGGCATGCGGCGCTGGACCGGGTTGACCGGGGGGCCACCGATTTCAACGGTTTCGGCTTCGACTTCGGGGCGGTCGTCGCGCGGGCGGGCCGATCCGTCGAACACGCGTCCGAGGAGGTCCTCACTGAACGGGACGCGCATGGCGTTCCCGAGGAAGCGGACCTTGTCGCCCGTGGAGACGCCCTGTGTTCCGGCGAAAATCTGCAGGGAGACCTGGTCGCTTTCGAGACGAATCACCTGCGCGAGCGAAGGCCCGCGGTCGGTGCTGATGATCGCCAGTTCGTCGTAGCCGATGCCCTCGGCGGTCACCGTCACGACGTTGCCGGCGATTTTCGTAATCTCGTCGTAGTACTTTCTCATAGTTGCTCGCTTCGCTCACAATTCTGAAGTCTGAAACCTGGATGACGAATCAATTCTCAAGGACCAATCCCGAATCGTCCTTCGCCACCCATGTCCGATGTCAGTCTCTATTCTGCGTTTCTGTGCCAAACAGTCGGAATATCGTCCGGCTGCATCGATTCTGAATTCGTCATTGATTCTGAATTCGAATGTCCTCATTCAGCATTCCGCGGCTACTCCGCCGCTGCTGCGGCTTCTTTCTTTTCTTCGTCGGCCCGCACTTCGTCGCGTACGTTCTGTCCCTTGTTCTCGATGAACGCGTCGATCTGCGAGAGGATCTTGTTGTACTCGTCGCTGTCGGTCGGGGCGAAGTTCCAGTTCCGGAACAGGTCCTGGATGTGGAAAATCGTTCGCCGGGCGACTTCCTTGTCCTCGAAGCCATAATCCAGCTCGATCGCCTGCCAGATCTTGGCGAACACGAACTCCTGTCGCTCGCCGGGGCAGGAGGCGTCCACCTCGTCGAAGGCGTTCTGCTGCAGATAGCAGTTGTCGAACATCTCGGCTTTGAGCATGGTCACGAAGTCTTCCAGCGTCGTGCCTTCCTCGCCCACGACCGTCATCATCTGCTTGACGTCATTGCCGCGACGCAGCAGCGAGCGGGCCTCCTCGACGGTGTCGCTGTCGATGATGCCTTTGTACTTGGACCACGATTCCAGCGGGTCGATGGCCGGGTAGCGGCGGGCGTCGGAGCGGGCGCGCGAGAGGCCATGGAATGCACCGACCACTTTCAGCGTGCCCTGCGTGACGGGTTCTTCGAAGTTGCCGCCGGCCGGTGAGACGGTTCCGCCGATCGTAACCGACGCGAGCGTTCCGTCGTTGAGTTCTACCTGCCCGGCCCGCTCGTAGAAGCTGGCGATGCGGGATTCCAGGTACGCCGGGAACGCCTCCTCGCCGGGGATTTCCTCCAGTCGGCCCGAGACTTCGCGCATCGCCTGGGCCCATCGACTGGTCGAGTCGGCCAGCAGCAGAACGTTCATGCCCATCTGGCGGTAGTACTCGGCCAGCGTGACAGCCGTGTAGACCGACGCCTCGCGGGCGGCCACGGGCATCGCCGAGGTGTTGCAGATGATGATGGTCCGCTCCATGAGGCTCTTGCCGGTGCGGGGGTCTTCCAGCTCTGGGAACTCGCGGATGGTTTCCACGACTTCGCCGGCACGCTCGCCGCAGGCGGCGATGATGACCACATCCACGTCGGCGTAGCGGGCGGTGAGCTGCTGGAGGACGGTCTTGCCGGCCCCGAACGGGCCGGGGATGCAATAGGTCCCGCCGCGATTGATCGGGAACATCGAGTCGATGATCCGCTGGCCGGTCACGAGGGGCTCGTTGGGCATCAGCCGGGTCTTGTAGACGTCGATGGCACGCTTCACGGGCCAATCCTGCTGCATCGTGACGGACTTCTGCTCGCCCTGCTCGTCGGTGAGGACGGCGATTTCCTTCTCGACGGTGTAGCTGCCCTTTTCGACGATGGACTCGACGGTGAACGAGCCCTTCCAGCCGAACGGGACCATGACCTTGTGCTCGAAGATGCCCTCGGGCGTGGTGCCCAGCGTGTCTCCGGCGCGGACGGTGTCGCCTTCCTTGACGGCGGGGGTCAGCTCCCACTGCTTCTCGGCGTCCAGCCCGGGCAGGTAGAGACCTGGCTTGAGGAAGTATCCCGCTTGCTCGGACACGTTGAACAGCGGGTTCTGCAGGCCGTCGTAGACCTGCCCCAGCAGGCCGGGCCCGAGTGAGACGGCGAGCATCTCTTCTTCGAACTCGACGCTGTCGCCGATTTTCAGGTCGCGCGTTTCCTCGAACACCTGCAGGTCGGCCAGGCGTCCGCGTACGCGGATGACCTCGCTGAGCAGGCGTGCGCCGTCCTCGCGGATGCAGTAGGCGGTGGCGTTCTGCACCACGCGTCCGGTGAGTTCCACGATCACCATGTTTCCGAAGATGGCAACGATTCGTCCGGTCACTTTCGGTGTCCTCTCAAAGGCTACAGGATCGCTTCGTCGAGCAGATCGTCGTCCGCTTCGTTGAGGCGTTCCCATCGAATCAGCAGGGTCAGTTTGGTCGCGTAGGCAGCCAACTCGTCGTCGGAGAAGGTGAACCACGCGTCGTGATCTTCAATCCAGTTCCATCGGGCCCGGTCCAGTACTTTCAGTCCGTCCAGCGGATGGGCGGCCGAGGCCCATTCATTCACCGTCGCGCGGAGGTCCACGTGAAACGGTGCAAGCTCCGGGGCGACCAGGTAGGGTGTGACGTCCAGCCCCAGTTCCTTGGCCCGCGCCTCGGCGAGTTGGTTTCGCAACGCCACCTCGAAGCCGATGTACTCCTGCAGAAAGCGGGCATGGAGCGTATCGGCCCGGTGGGCTGCATGGCGATAGTACGCCGTCCAGATCGCATCGGACGCGACGCGGCGGGAGGTGTCCTCGCTGCCCTGGAGAAAATCGGGCAGGGGCTCGGTCCCGTCCATCTGCTCCTCGGAGAGAACCAGCGGCTCGGCGTGGTCGATTTCGCCGGACGCCAGCGCCTCGCGCTGCATCAGGTCGTGTTCGAGCAGGAGCAGTTCGATGGCTTCGCGGGCAGGGTGATCGGCCCCGAGCCATTCCATGTACTCCGCCAGCGTCAGCGGGGGCGCGATGCCCAACTCACCCAGCGACGGCAGGGCGGTGATGGTGAAAAGGTTTTCGCCTCGCAGACCCACGGGCTATTCCCCTTCGGTCTGGTTGTCGGTGTCGACGGCGTGGTCGAGGGTCTCGCGCAGCTTGGGGCTGACCATCTCGCAGAGCATCTCGACGACCGAATCGAGCGTAACCTCGACGGTCGCACCCGCGCAGGTGTACTCGAAGCCGGACTGCTTGAGCGTGCCCTTCAGGTCGATCCCGATGTGCTTGCGGGTTTCCTCGACGCGCTCCTTGCCGATCTCGCCCAAAGCCCAGTCGACCAACCGGTCGCGCAGCTCGGGCTTGACGGAAATGCGGATCTGGTCGGTTCCCTCGCGGTCGCTGTGGGCGTAGGAGGTGACCACCTCGTGGAGCACCTTGCCCAGGAAGTCCACACTGTCGAGCGTTTCCTGCGTGCCGGCACGCACGACCGACTGCAGGGCCCGGTTCAGCGAGTCGCGCAGCTTCAGGACGGTATCTCGTGCGGCGAGGTTCAGCTCCGTCTGGGAGCGTTCGACGTACTGCCGGGCTTCCTGCTTGGCGTCGTCGACGATCTTGCGGGCCTGCTGCTCGGCGTCGGCGATGATCTTCTCGGCGTCTTTCTCCGCCTGCCGGCGGAGCTGGTCGGCCTGCTTCTCGCCGGCTTCGACGCCTTCCTGCTGGAGCTTGGTTACAAACGACTGGATTGTCTCGGCCATGGGTGGGCGACTCCGTGTTTTGTGCGTCTGGAGAACGGTTTCGTGTGCGTGTGTATAACGTTCGCGGCGGCGGGGTTCACGGGTAAAACGCGAATGCACCGCATTGGTCTCGCTAATGTCGACTCAATTTCAGGTTGCAGGGCCGATCGTGGATTCCCGATCGGAACCGACCATCATGGCGATGGAACTCCTGCTGTCAAGAAATCTGACTCTCCCCCCGAGGGGAGTCTGCTTCTCGCCGTAGGCGACAACGGCGTGCATTCTTATGGTTTTTCGGATTTCAGCGGCAGAAACCTTACAGGATTCCCTTGAGTTTCATCGCATGGACCACGTGTTGGGCGATCTGAGCAAGAGAAAACGCCGAGCAATCGTAGACAAGATTGAATGCAGGTTTGCGTGGAAATCGTGTTTCGTAGATCTTCTTGAGGTAATCTTTTTCGCGTTCCTCGGCCTGGATTCGCAGCCTGGCCTCGGTCTCGCTGAGTCCTTCGCGGAAGGCGATCTGTTTGACACGCCAGTCTTTGGGCGCTTCGAGACGTACGGAAATTCCGTTGGGCAGACCTTGGGTGGCCCCGGCGCCGCCTTGGCCGACGACAATCGCCCCGCCTTCGGTCGCGAGGTCCCGGATGATATCGGAGATGCGGTTGCGCACCTCGATGCCGCTGGGGAGGCGTTCACTCTTTCGGCCGAACGAGCGGAAAAACTCGGCGATCACGCGGGGCTTGGTGCGCCGTTGCTGTTCGAGGATTTCCTTGTCCAGATTGGTTTCTTCAGCGAGGCGGTCGAGTACTTCCTTGTGGTAGATCTTCCAAGAGGTACCCTCGTCGGCCTCTTCGTTGAGGATGTCCAGCAGCAACAGGCCCAAAGAAAACCCCCAGCATCCGAACTCGCGGGAGATGGTAATGTAGGGACCCGCCTGGGACTCCTCTTGCTGCTCCGGGTCCGGGCGGTCCTGGAGATGTTCCGCCAGGGATACCTTGGCCATCCGACACTCCTTCTACCAGAGGGCGCGACCCTCGTGGGTCATTGTAGCGTCAAGCTCGACGCGTCAAACCGTCCTTACGCACATTCTGGCGTTCTGCGGGCGAAAGTCCAGCCGGAAAGAGCGTTTCATCTTCTGCATCGCCGCCGGTGCCTTCATGGCTTATCAGCATGCAGGCAAACGATCTACGGATTTCCCCGCGATGTTCAGACCGATCGGCTGTCCAGCTTGCCGAAGATCATCCGTCCCGCGGAGGTCTGAATCACCGACGTGACGGTGATCATCACCTCCTGCCCGACGTGGTCGCGTCCCTGCTCGGCGACCACCATCGTCCCGTCGTCGAGGTATCCCACGCCCTGGCCGGGCTCCTCGCCGGGTTTGATGATCTTCACTCGAAGCCCCTCGCCCGGGAGCACCACCGGCTTGAGCGCATTGGCGAGGTCGTTGATGTTGATGACTTCCACACCCCGCAGCTGCGCGACCTTGTTGAGGTTGTAATCGTTCGTCATCACCCGACCGTTGAGATGTTCGCCCAGCGCCACGAGTTTGGCGTCGACCTCGGATTCGTCATCGACGGCAGCGATGTGTTTGTCGTAGATGCGCACGTCGATCTTGTCCGACCCCTGCAGGCGGTTGAGCACGTCCAAACCGCGACGGCCCCGGTTGCGGCGGAGCTTGTTGTCCGAGTCGGCAATCGCCTGCAACTCGGCGAGGATGAACCGCGGGACGATGATCTCGCTTTCCAGGATCTTCGTCTCGGTGATGTCGGCGATGCGCCCGTCGATGATGACAGAGGTGTCCAGCAGGAACGGCCGGGGTCCTTTGGCGTGACGCGAGAACTCCACGTAGGGGATGACGAAGCGGAAATCGTCCTTGGTCTGCAGAACGAACGAGACGCACAGGAACACCGCCGCAGCGCCCACCAGCACCTTGACCAGTTGGAGGACCGGGTCGGTCTCGTCCACGCCCGCCACGGCCACGCCGATCATCGTGGTGATGTGGCGCAGGAGATAGGCGATCACCAACCCCGCCAGCACGCCGAAGAACAAACCGCTGAGCGCCTCGAGACGCTTCTTCCGCCAGAACATGTCCACCATCACCAATCCGAATGCCAGCAGCACCGGGACGATAATGTAGAGCGTCACATACTGTGGGCCTTCCTGGGTGACCCGTTCGCTCAGGGCGTACGGGATGGTAAAGGCGAGCACAACCAGCAGAAACAAGGCGCGGACCAGATGGATGACCATGCGGAATGTCCTTTCCCGTGCGACGGCGATAAACCCTATGGTATGAATCCGATGGGCTGACTATACCGCGCCGCACCAGGCCGGGAAACCCCCTCACCGGGAGGTTGGTCAGAGGTTCGGAAGCACCGAGACGATCTCCTCGATCGTCGTCCGGCCGCGCAATGCGGCGAGCTTGCCGACGTCGGTCAGCGAGAGCGTCTCGGCCTGGGCGATGTACTCGTCGATCTCGCCGGCAGGGGCGCGGTTGAGAACCATCTTGCGGGTGGTCTCGTCGGGCACGAACAGCTCGAAAAGCCCCATCCGTCCCTGGTAGCCGGACTGGTGACAGCTCGCACATCCCTCGCCCTGGGAGAGGTGAGCTTCGTCGGCGTCGGTGAGCATCTCGCGCACTTTCGGCTCGATGAGCATCTCGCCGGTCTCGGGAAGCTCGGTGCGACATTCCGGGCAGATCGTGCGAACCAGCACCTGGGCGATCACGCAGCGAAGCGCCGTGGCCAGGAAGAACGGATGAACGTCCAGGAACAGCATCGTCTCGATGGCTCGGCTGGCGCGGGACGCATGGGTGGTCGCCAGAACGAGGTGGCCGGTGTTGGCGGCGCGGACGGCCGTCCGCGCGGTTTCCGCATCGCGAACCTCGCCGACCATGATCACGTCCGGGTCCTGGCGCAGCAGGGCGGTGAGCATCTCGGCGAACCCCAGCCCGACCCGCGGGCTGATCTGCGTCTGGCTGACTCCCTGCAGATCGTATTCGATGGGGTTCTCGATGGTGCAGATCTTCCGCCCGGACCCGGCGATCAGGCGGAGCATGGAATACATCGTTGTGGTCTTCCCGCTGCCGGTGGGTCCCGAGACGAGGATCAACCCGTTGGGACGCTCAATGATGTCGTCGATCGTATCCTGCTGACCGTCCAGCATGCCCAACTCGTCGATTTCCATCAGCCCGACCGTACGATCGAACACGCGAACGACCATGTCCTGGCCGTGGAGGGTGGGCACGACGCTGATGCGCAGCTCCACCTGGCGATCGGCGATTTCCACCTTCAGTCGCCCTTCGTGAGGCTTGCGGTGCTCGGCGACGTCCATCCCGGCGATGCTCTGCACGTGGCCGATCAGGCGGCGGGAAAGGTCCGGGTCCAGTTGCGTCTGGGGGTAGAGTTTCCCGTCGATGCGGAACAGCAGGTCACACCCCAGGCGCTGGGCGGAGAGGTGAATGTCACTGACGCGATGGGTGACGGCCTCCTCGACGATGTGGGTCCACTGGGCGGAGGGTTCGACGCCGACATCCTGAACGGCCTGGTGATCGAGTATGGGTTCCATGGGGCGTCCTGTGCTAGGAGGCGTCCGGGGCGTCGCCCTGAGCGAGCCGGCGGTGGGCGAGATCGAGAGATTTGACCGTCGGGATCAGGTCCGGAAGCTTGACGGTGTCCAGCAGGCGACGGATCGAGGGACGCGGACGGGCAATAACCAGCCCGGCGTCGCGCTCCCTGGCGAACTCGTGCAGCGTGAACAGGGCCCCGATACCGGCTGAGCTGAGAAACGTCACATTCCCAAGATCCACGATGATGCCCGTCAACTCGTCGCCCTCGCTTACTTCGCGAACCTTGTCCACCAGCCCGCCGCGGGCACGCCATTCCATCTGTTCGGGACAATACACCGTGTACACGCCCCCTCCGTCCGATTTGACCTGCAGATCCATGGCTGTCCTTTCCGTTTGCGGGCAACCTGACCGGCGTCTGCCGAACATCGCCCGCCGGCAGGAAAGAGTAGAACCCGACGCAGGGAAGATCAATACCCTCACGAAAGATGCCGCCGACCGATGGGTACAAAAAACGCTCGGGCCCCCGCGGAGGGAACCCGAGCGCGTCCACAAAACCCTCGGTAGTTGCGCAATTGCAAGGTATCCGTCTTCGGTGGGTCGTGGACCTGTACTGTGATTATACGCTCCATGACCACCCGAGGAGAACCCCGCCCGACATTTTCGCCAAGAATTCCCCCGAATAGGGGCAAATCGCCGGCCGGCATGAGGACCATACCTTGTGATCAGCCCGATTGAGAGGTCGTAAAAGAAGTATTTGCAATGCCTTGAGTGCAAAAGCAGCCGGCGATCCTCAATATACTGAGACTCATTCCTTTTTCTGAGCTTTGGAATTATTCACAACCCCTTATTGAGAAAGATAGTACAATACGGACAGCAGCGGCAACGATCCGTGTGATGGTTCACCGGTCCGCAGACGGAGGGCATGTGATGGTCCTGGGTTTTCGCCCCCCATAGCTGGCCGTCTCGGCGGCGGGGCCGTTGCCTGCACGACATTCAGCATTCCGTCGATGGCCTGGGTCGTTGACGGCATGAAAGCCGGACCAGCTCTCCCCCTGGCTGGTCCGTGCCAGGCAGACTCGGCGTGCCCGGCTGGGTCTGCCGCTTTTTGCGCACTTCGCCAAGGACGATTTGCCTCTCTTCGAGTCGGCGCGCTGGGTTGTCCTGCGGGGCGAGCGACCTTTCTGCGTTGGTTCGCTGTGGTCGGTTTGCATCCATTCGGTCGAGGGTGCTACCATGTCCTGCCGGGCAAAGGACCTACTTCCCATTCGAGTCCCCACAGGAAAGGATCACAGCATGTCCGAAGGCGACGCGTCGCGGCCGGCGATGCAGAAACAGACCGCACAGAAGGCTCCCCCGCTGACGATGGTGATTTTCGGGGCCTCGGGCGACCTGACCACCCGCAAGCTCATGCCCGCTGTCTGCAGCCTGTTCTGCGAGGGCATGTTCGACGAGAAGTTCCAGATCATCGGTTACGGCCGAACGGAGATGACCGACGAGGAGTTCCGCACCGGCGTTATCGAACAATCCGAGCTCACCTGCAAGCGCGAGCAGCGCTGTGGCCGACGCTGCGAAGAATTCGCCGAGCATCTCTACTACCAGCAGGGCAGCTACGACGACGTCGAGGACATCCGCACGCTGGGGGAGCGAATCGAACAGCTCGCCGACGGCAGGGACATGCCCCACAATACGCTGTTTTACCTCGCGACCCCGCCGGGGGTGTTCGGCACGCTGGCCGAACTGCTCCACGAGACCGGCCTGTCCCGCAAAGGGCAGGAAGACGGCGATTCGTGGTCCCGCATCGTCATCGAGAAACCCTTCGGCCGGGACCTGCGATCGGCCAGTACGCTCAACGAGCAGCTCCGGCAGGCCTTCGACGAGCAGCAGATCTACCGGATCGACCACTATCTGGGCAAGGAGACGGTCCAGAACCTGCTGGTCCTGCGGTTCGCCAACGCCATTTTCGAGCCCATCTGGAACCAGAAGTACGTCGACCACGTGCAACTGACGGTCGCTGAGACGCTTGGCGTCGAGGGGCGAGGCGGGTATTACGAGGAGGCCGGCGCGATCCGCGACATGGTCGCCAACCACATGATGCACCTGCTGAGCCTGGTGGCGATGGAGGCGCCCGTTTCGCTCACTGCCGACGCCGTGCGCGATGAGAAGGTGCAGATTCTCCGCGCACTTCGCCCGATCCCACCGCAATGCGCCCAATCCGACGTGGTCCAGGCCCAGTACGCATCCGGTGAGGTCGATGGACAGACCGTGCCCGGCTACCGCCGGGAGGACGGGGTCGCCGAGAACTCCACCACGCCCACCTACGTGGCCTTCAAGGCGTTCGTGGACAACTGGCGATGGGCGGGCGTACCGTTTTATCTCCGTCACGGCAAGCGCCTCGCCCGGAAGGTCACCGAGATCTCGATCCACTTCCACGAGGTCCCGCGGGTGCTGTTCAACCTGCCGCCCACCGGGCCGATGCCCCCCAATGTCCTGCGGATCCGCATTCAGCCCGACGAGGGGATCTCCCTGCAGTTTCAGGTGAAGCGCCCCGGCCCGGCGATGCGCATCGAACCGTTCTGCATGGACTTCACCTACGACCAGGCCTTCGGGGCCGCCCCGCCCGACGCCTACGAGCGCCTGCTGCTGGACGCCGCCCTGGGCGACGCGACCCTCTTCACCCGCAACGACGAAGCCGAGGCCTGCTGGGCGTTCGTAAACCCGCTTCTGGAAGGCTGTCAGCAGCAGGGACCCGAACGGATGGCCGACTACCCCGCCGGTACGTGGGGCCCGAGCGAAGCCGACCGGCTTATCCGCAACGATGGGCGCGACTGGGCGATCCGGGACTCGTCCTGAGCGCCTACGTCCAGCTTCCGGCATACTCCCGCCGGAGAATCTCCCAGGCCTTGTCGAGATAGTAGCGATACGCATCCAGCGGTGTGCCGTTGGGAATGCGATGGTCCAGCCCGAGCACGCAGCCCCCCGTGCGGACCATCGGAGGAATCTTGTATTCCAGTTCGCGGTCAATGGCGGATTTGCCCTGCCGCAGCACGTGCTTGTCCAGCCCGCCCTGAAACCCCAGGCGGTCGCCGTATTGCTCCCGCAGGGCCACAATGTCCATCCCGGCGGCAGGTTCGTTGGGGTACATCACGTTTACACCGGCGTCCAGAAAGGCCTCGACCACCGGGTTCATGTTCCCGTCTGAATCCTGCGAGAACAGCCGGACCCCGCGGGAGCGGGCGCAGTCCCACACCTGCCGGTAATAGGGCAGGATGAACTCCCGGACCTGGTCCGGGCCTGCCAAAGGTCCGCTCTTGCCGGCCATGTCTTCGTGCACGAACAACCGATCGACGGGGATCTGCTCGGCCACTCGCTCGATGGCCGTGCATGCGGTGTCCGCAAAGGTCTGCAGCATGTCGCGAACCAGCTCGGGTTGATCGTAGTATGCCATGCACAACTGCGCGTCGCCCAGGAGCCGGCGGGGCTCGTCGAAGCCGCCGGGAATACTCACGGTCAGCACCTGCTCGTCGCGGCGCAGCTCATTGGCCCGGCCTTGCCAGTCGTCCATCAGGCGATCGTCCCGCCAGGTGTAGTGGGGTTTGAGTCGTTCCCAGTCGTCGCGCGTCTTGACGGGGAAGTCAAGCGGAAGGGGCAGCGTGGCCGAGTGACGACAGAGCTTCATGGTCCGCCCCAGCCCGTCGCGGGCGATGATTTCGTCGTCGGTCTCGCTGAGGATTTCGCCTTCGGGCAGGGCGAACGCGCCGCAGTGGACGGGCACCCATCCGAACCTCGGCTGACGGTAGCGAAAGTCGCTGAAATCCAGCTCGCCTGCCGAAGCGCCCTGATCCCGCCATTCGTCCTTGAGCCCCACCAGCGGGCCGAACAGCTCGGTCAGCATCGGCGGGCCCGGGCGGTCGAACGTCATATACTCGATGTACTCCTCTCGCCCGACCTCTCGCGAGCGATGGATCACGATCTTCCGGTGTTCGTTCGTCAAGGCATCCAGCGACATGCGCATCTCTCCGAGGGGTGTCGTCGCACCGTCAGCCCAAAAGAAAACCTCCGCAGCGGGTAGCGGCGGAGGTCAGTGTGTCGGTTCAGGTAGTGGGGGGTTACCGCATGACCCACTGTTTGCTCTTGAGGCGGATCGACTTGGCCGTCCGTGAAGCCGCCTCGCCGGAAACGTCGTAGGTCAGCTTACGCGTCTTGGTGAGGATGATCTCCTCTTTGGTTTTTGTCTCGCCGTTCTTCTGGTACTTGATCGGAACCGGGAGCTTGACTCGCGTCGACTCGCCGCTGAGGCCGGAAATGAAGATATCGAATGCTCCGGCGTCCTTGTCGAAGTCCGGCCAGATGGCAACGCCTCTCTTGGCGTTGTCGGCGCCCTGCAGAAGCTTGCCGATCATGGCGGTCTGTGTCCGCAGAAGGGGGTCGTTGTAGACCTTCTTGATCCGATCGAACACGACCGACGGAACACCGCGCCCGGCACGGAGCAGTTCGCCCGTGTCGGTGTACAGCACGAACTCCGGGGTAAAGCCGATGTCCTGCCCCGTGCGATTGACGACCTTGTACCGCATGAACCAGAACCGCTGGGGGGTATCGCTTCCCGGGACCTTCACCAGCATGGGCGTGGGCTGCTCGAAGGTGAAATCCAGGTCCCAGCTGGGCGAGGCTTCCGAGGGCTTGGGTGCGGACGTCGCCGGGCCGACCAACAGACAGGCGGCCGCCGAGATCAACACTACGGTTGCGAGCTTCCTCTTCATACGTCAACTCCCGAAGGGGTCCGTAAACGGCGCCCACCGCGCCACACAACCTGAAAACTACCCGCCCCCGCCGATAAAGTCAACGCCGCGAGCAAAAGTTATCCGCCCTCGAAGCCGGCGCGTTTGCCCCAACGTAACACAAGGGGAGTGCAATCTCGCGCCCGCCGGTGGTACGATGCTCGACATGCCGGAGAAGTGGACCATCCAGACACCCGCCCGAGGCGATCAGCTCGCCGCCTGCAGGCTCGTAGTGGCCGGCAGAGGCGACAGAAACCAGCCGTCCCGGCAGGGCGACGCGCTGCACCGGTTGCTGTCCGTGCGCAGGCCCGATGAATACTGGCTGCGCTGGGCCAGGCCGACGGATCGACCTTCGGGGCCTCCCGGCGGGGCGTGTGTGGTGTTGGCCGATCCGGGGAAGGTGGGCATTGCGCTGTACCCGGCGGCGGGGCAGGCCGACCTCGACGAAGCAGCCCTGTCGCGAACCATCGCCGCTGCCACCGACGATGCACTGTCGAGCGGTCTTTCACTGGTGCAATCCATCCCGCCCGAGGGCGCCGAGGCGGACGTGGCTGTGCTCGTGGACGCCGGGTTCCGCCTGCTTGCCGAGCTGCAGTACATGCGGTGCGAGCTGACGGGCAAGCCCGAACCACACCTCCCCCAGCGAGAGGAAATCACGGTGGAAACCTTCGGCGAATACAGTCAGGACGAATTGGCCGCCGTCATTCGGGCGACCTACCAGGACTCGCTGGACTGTCCCGGCCTGTCCGAACTGCGGGAGATGGACGACGTTCTGGAAGGGCACCGCGCCACGGGCATCTTCAACCCCTCGACGTGGTGGCTGGTCCGCTGGGCAGGCCAACCGGCCGGTTGCGTTCTGGTCAACGAGAGCATCGCGGGCGAAGCGCAGATGGTGTATCTGGGCGTGGTTCCGGCGTTTCGCGGACGGGGACTGGCGCGATGGATGACCGCCGCTGTGATGCAAGCCTGCCGGCAAGCGGGGCTTACGGCTATGACGCTGGCGGTGGACCGTCGTAACGCCGCCGCAGCCCGCGCGTACCGCGATGCGGGGTTGACGATCGGTGAAGAGCGAAATGCCTATATAAAGCATTATTGAATAGCAGGTTGCGAGTTTGTTAAGGGCCGGTGTGGACAACATGTGGACGAAACTTTTTTTTCGGTCCCAAGGTTGGCTATTTCCTGATCTTGGCGGGTGTGGATAAGTTCTGGCCGAGGCCGTTAGACCTTTTGGTTTGACCACTTGGGGATGGTGGAGTAGAGTCTGAATCGGCAAAAGGGAGTCCGGAACACGGTGGGCCGTTGAGGTTGTTTCGGGATCCGATATGTGCGGGAAATTTCGTTGTGCCTGAGTCGCTTGCGGGCGAAGCTGCCGGTGGGCGAGCCTTTCGGAACAGGAAAAAAGTATGGATCAACGGACGGAATCGGTGCGCGCTGAGAGCGACCCGGTGGATGACATCCTCCAGACCCTTCGAGGCCGGATCGGGCCTCAGAAGTTCCGGGCATGGTTCAAGAGCGGAACCACGCTCTCGCTGGATGATTCTCATCTGAAGGTGGCCGTCCCCAATCCGTTTGTGGCCAACTGGATCGAGACGCACTACGTTTCCGAGATCGCCTCGGCCGCCGAGGATCGCCTCGGACAGCAGCGGGCGGTGATGGTGACGGTGGATCCCGAACTGAGCGGAAAGCTCCGCAAGCGCACGCTCGACGCCCAGGCGGACATGGTCACCAAGGCGACTCACGGCCGGCAGCGAAAACGCCCGACCTTCCAGCCTGCACCGCTTCGCTACGCGCTGAAGGAGTTCGTCGTCGGGCAGAGCAACAAGCTTGCCCACTCGGCCGCGGTGGCGGTCAGCCGGGCCGGGGAGCCGCCGTTCAACCCGCTGTTTGTGCATGGTCCCTGCGGGGTCGGCAAGACGCACCTGCTGCAGGGGATCTGCAACGGAGCCGCCACCGGACCCAAAGGTCGGCAGATGAACTACCGTTACGTGACGGCCGAGCAGTTCACCAATGAATTTCTCTCGTCGCTTCGGCAGAAGAAAATCGCCGAGTTTCGGAACCGATACCGCAACCTCGACCTGCTGGCGATCGACGACGTACACTTCCTGGCGGCCAAGAAGGCCACCCAGGACGAGTTCCTCCACACCTACAACGCGATCGAGTCGCTGGGCAAGCAGATCGTGCTCGCCTCGGACGTGCATCCGCGCATGGTCGGCGAGCTCAACGAGCAGCTCACCAGCCGCTTCCTCTCGGGCATGGTCGTGAAGATCGACGCCCCCGACGAGGCGACGCGCATGAAGATCCTCCAACAGCGCGCCCGGCGGATGAAGATGGACCTCCCCCGGGACGTGCTGGAATACATCGCCACCCACGTCCGATCGTCCGTGCGGGAGCTGGAAGGCACGCTGGTGAAGCTGGCGGCCCTCTCGGCATTGGGCAACGGCCAAGTGACCTTGGAGATGGCGACCGACGCGCTGGCCGAACACCTCTCGCGAACCGACAGCGCCGTGACGCTTGGCGGTATCGAGGCGGTGGTCGCCCCGTACTTCGGGATCACGCCGGCCGACCTGCATTCCTCACGCCGAACACGAACGGTCTCGCTGGGGCGGATGGTGGCGATGTACCTCGCCCGGCGGCACACGCAGATGAGCTTCCCGGAGATCGGGCGGTTCATGGGCAAGAATCACTCCTCGGTCCTCCTTGCCTGCAAGCGGTTCGAGAAGCTGCTGGCCGAGGACGGCGAGGTGAAGTGGACCACGCCCGGCGGAACGCGGACCATGCCCGCCGGGACGCTCCTGGAACTGCTCAGTGAGCAGATCCGCTAGAAAGCGGAAGCAGAAAAAGAAGGCCTGACATGCCCGGCTGGCCGGGACAATGAGGCGGGCAGACCCGCTCGCTCGGGAGGCCTTCGGAGGCGTTGTCAGGTGGACGTGCCGGAAGGCGCCGGCACGGATGTTCAGACCAGGGACGGGGCGTCCGGGCTTGTCGAGTCAGCCTGTCTCTTGTGCAGCAGGTTGACGGCGGGCCCGGACGTTTTCTTTATCCGCGTTTCGGCGGGAATCCACGCTCGCAGGTCCCCACGAAACCTCCGGACGGCGGGAGGGGCTATTTCGCCGCCTGGACCGCCGTGATGGCCGTGATGAGTACGATGTCGTCCACGCTGCAGCCGCGGGAGAGATCGTTGACCGGTCTGGCCAGCCCCAACAGCAGCGGGCCGAGGGCGCTGGCGTTGCCCAGACGTTCGACCAGCTTGTAGGCGATGTTTCCGCACGAGAGATCGGGGAATACCAGCGTGTTGGCCTTGCCCGCCACGGGGGAGGATTTCGCCTTGCGTTCGGCGACGCTGGGGAGGATGGCGGCGTCGAGCTGCAGTTCGCCGTCGATTTTCATTTCCGGGTGACGTTCCTGGGCGAGGCGGGTGGCGTCGATGACCTTCTGGACGGCCGGGCTGAAGGCAGAGCCTTTCGTGGAGAAGCTCAACATCGCCACGTGCGGTTCGACGCCCAGAAGCGACTTGCACGCGCCGGCCGCGGCGATGGCGATATCCGCCAGCTGCTCGACGGTCGGCTCGGGGACAACGCCCGTATCGGCGAAAATCAGCGACCCGTCAACGCCGACCTCCTCGACGATCGTGTTCATGATGCTGCAGGAACTGACGGTCTTGTTGCCCTCTTCCAGACCTACGCCGAACAGTGCGCTGCGAACCGTGTCCCGCGTGGGGCAGATGGACCCGGCCACCATGCCCTCGACCTCGCCCGAGCCCACCATCATCCCGCCGTAATAGACGGGTTTGGCCAGCAGCTTATCGGCGTCGGCGGGGGACATGTCCTTGTGCTTGCGGCGCTCGTGAAGCAGCTGGATGTATTCCTCGCGACGGTCGGCCTCCATATGATTGAGGATCTCGATCCCGTCGAGGCTGACCTCCAGCTCCTTCGCCCGGGTTGCGATTTCATCCGGGTCGCCGAGGAGGACGACTTCGGCGTATTTGTTGTCCTCGATCTTCCGGGCCGCCTGCAGCACGCGGGGGTCGTCCGATTCGGGAAGGACGATGCGCTTGTAGAGTTCGACAGCCTTTTCGGTGATTTTGTTTACGACGGTGTTGCTCATGGCGTTGCCTTTGTCTCTATTGGTCACTAGGATATGGAATCTTGCAACTCCCGTCGGCAAATTGCAAGGACGGGAACCGAACCTTAACAAGAACTTTCCGAAATGGGACACTGGCGCGTTCAACGAAAAGAGCTCCTGCAGGTGCAGATCGTGACCGGTCTGGCGTTGGCGGTGACGTACTTCCTTCTCTGGCCGATGCTTCGACCGGCCGACCCCGACGGGCCCCTGGCGCTGCTGGCGGAGGGGAATGCACCGGGCATCCTGGCGATTCTGCTGGTGATGGCCGTCCTGGCGGCGATCACCTCGGCCGTGACGGTGCACTCGCGCCCGGTCGGGTCGATCGTGGCCGCCTTGCTGGGAACCGGCGGGCTGTGTATGCACTCCCCGCCCCTTAAGGCGCTGCTGTGGGCCCGCGAGGGCGAATTCGGCGGGCTGTTCATGGGATTCATCTTCGAGCTGCTGGCCCTGTCGGTGGGCGTGATCGTCGTCTGCCTGGTCGTCGGGCTCGTGCGCCAGGGCATCGCCGGGATCAACCCGCGATGGGTCTGGCGCGATCCGCTCATGAGCGATGAAGCAGCTGCCGCGACATCCTCCGACTCACGCAAAAGTCACTTTGCCTTCACCAACCCCTTCGCCGCCCTGTTGGAGATGATCGGTCAGCGCGGAAGTCCGCACTACGGCAAGAAGCGGTCGGCCCTGGACGAGGCGAAGGCGTTGGCCGGTTGCCTGTTTATCTCGGCGGTCCTGGCGGTGGTATTGTACATGATCCTGGTCCAGTCGCGCGAGCGGGGGCAGGTGCTTTTCGCGTTGCTGGCGAGCTTCACCGTGGCGGTGTTGGTGGCGCATCAGGCGTCTCCGACGTCGCTGGCCGGCCCGCTGCTGGCGATGCCGGTCGTTCTGGGTGTGGTCATCTACCTGCTGGGGATGTTCGCCTCGGCCGGACCGGTCGAGGCGCACAACGCCTGGCTGCGCGTGCCGCCCTATGCCCACGCGCTGCCGTTGGACTGGATCACAGCCGGGGTCGGCGGAGCCGGGCTGGGTTTCTGGATCAGCTCGCGAATTCACGAGCTTCGTCACATGGAAAAACGAGAACAACAAGCCGCATAACCACCGGCCTGCGGGCCGGCCACGCAAGACGCACACAGAGAGGACGAAAAACATGGCCAAGCCAACCATCGGCGCCCAACTGTTCACCTGCCGCGAGTTTCTCAAGGATCTCGACGGCGTACGCGAAACCTTCAAGAAGGTCGCGGAGATCGGCTATTCCCACGTCCAGATTTCCGGGATGGGTCCGGTCGACCCCTACGAGGTCGCCAAGATCCTGCGCGATACCGGGCTGAAGTGCTCCTGCACGCACATGGGTTGGAAGAAGTTCAAGGAGAATCTCGATGAGGTGATCGATACCCACAAAGCCTGGGACTGTGTTCACACTGCCGTCGGCTCGCTGGGCGGGGACGACTACTTCAGCCCGGACGGCGTGAAGCGATTCGCCCAGGAGCTCGAACCCATCGCCCGCAAGCTGGCCGCCGAGGGCATGGATTTCTCCTTCCACAACCACAACCTCGAACTCCAGAAAATGCCCGACGGACGCACCTGGCTGGAGACGCTCTACCAGGACATCCCCGGTGAGATCCTCAAAGCCGAGATCGACACGTATTGGATCGTCGCCGGCGGCGGGGACCCCGTGCAGTACATCAACATGTGCGCCGGACGCCAGCCGTTGGTGCACTTCAAGGACATGGTCATCACCCCCGATCGCGAGATCCGGATGGCCGAGATCGGCGAAGGCAACCTCAACTGGAGCGCGATTATCGACGCCTGCGACGCCGGCGGCGTGGAATATGCCCTGGTCGAACAGGATCAGACCTACGATCGCACGCCGTTCGAGTCGCTGGAGATCAGCTACCGCAACCTCACCAAGATGGGGCTGAGCTGAGACCGTCCCCATGATGATGGGACTGCGCAGCATCGAGGTGCCCCTGGCCGAGTGAGACGCTATTCGCTGTCGGGCAGCGGGGGTTTGCCCAGTCGTCGGCGGATGTCGGCCTGCATGTCCACGATGGAGGCCCGCACGCTGTGGAGCAGCTGCTCTGCCGAGAGCTCCCGGGCCTGCTCGCGCGGAATCGGCGGGGCGTACTGCACCACGATGTGCGCGCCGAGCGACGGCAGGGGTTGGGTGCGAGGCCAAGCGTCGTAAGCGCCCTCGATGCAGACGGGCACGACCCAGTCGGCCGACCGCTGAGCGATCATGGAGACTCCGGGCATGAATCGCCCGACGTTGCCGTCGCGGGTGCGGGTTCCCTCGGCGTAGATGGTGACGGCCCCGCCGGCTTTGAGGCGGCGCATCGCCTCCTTGATGGCGCCCATGTCGGCCTTGCCGCGTTTGACGGGGAAGGCGTTGACCGAGCTGATCCATCGTCCCAGCCCGGGCGCCTCGAACAGCGAATCCCGGGCCATGTAGTTCATCGGCCGAACCAGCCCGAAGCCCACCAGCATCGGGTCCAGGAAGCTCTGATGGTTGGAGATGTACAGCGTGCCGCCACGGGGCGGTTCGAGGTGGCGGTTGAACACGCGGATGCGCCACAGGGCCGCCGCCCCGGCGCGCATGAGCCCGCGATTGAAGCGATACCACCGAGTTGCTTGCGGGACAGCCTCTTCCCACGGCTGGTCGGTCAGTTGCGGGTTCGGCCGCGATTCGATCGGTCTCACGAGCGGGCCTCCTTGACGTGCTGTTCCAGGGCGTCCACGGTCTGCTCGGGTGAAAGATCCGTCGTGTCGATCTCGATGGCGCCTTCGGGCTCGGCCAGCGGGCCCACGGGGCGGTTGCGGTCGTCCCGGTCGCGCTGCTCGATGGCGTCGAGCACCGCCTCGAAGGATACCTCCTCGCCGGCGTCGCGCAACTCGGATAAGCGGCGGCGGGCACGGACGGCTGGGTCCGCCTGCAGGAAGAACTTCACGTCGGCGTCGGGGAACACCACCGAGCCCTGGTCGCGTCCTTCGGTGACGAAACTGCCCAGTTGCCCGCCGATGCGACGCTGCAGATCGACGAGCACCTCGCGTACCTCGGGAGACTTGGCCAGGTGGCGGACATTGTCCGTCACGCGAGACGTGCGGATCTCCCGGCTGACGTCCCGGCCGTCCAGCAACACGCGAAGCTCGCCGTCGTCGGGATCCAGCTGGATCGTCGCATTCCGAGCGCACCGCGCCAGGGCGGTTTTGTCGGTGAGATCCACGCCTTCCCGCAGCGCGCGGAGAGTGGCGGCTCGGTAGGTCGCGCCGGTGTCCAGGAAGGCTACGTCCAGTCGTTTGGCCAGGTGGCGGGCGGCGGTGCTCTTGCCCGACCCGGCCGGTCCGTCGATGGTGATAATCATGGTCGGGGCATTCTAGCGAACCGGCCTGGCCGACGCCAGCGCATCAGCCTTCGCGGGGAACCGCCAGTCGATAGCGACACTTCCGGCGGTCGCCGCGCTCGTACATCTCGCAACCCGGGGGCACGTCGACGATGCCCACCATCTCGCCACCGATGATTTCGCAGGTCCGCCGGGAGGGAAAATTGTCCGGGTTGACGGTGATCCAGAGCTCCTCAAAGCCATGCCTCGCCGCCAGCGGAAGCAGGAGCCTGCACGAACGGGCCGCGTACCGTCGGCCGCGAAACGGTGGGTCCACGCCATAGCCGATGTGTCCGGCGTAGAACTTGAGGAACTCGGTATCGCCTACTCGCAGGCTGATTCGGCCCATTTTTTCGCCCGTCTCATCGTGGACCATGTGGAACTCGTAAGCGGGCACCAACCCGCGCCGAGGGTCCCCGGGGCAGGTGCGATGGAGCACCAACTCCAACTCACCGTCGATCATGGGGTCGGGTTCAAGAAATCGAAACATGGGGTCTCCTGCCCATCCCGGCGGCCGGTGCGGGCTTTTCCTCCCATTTTATTCCGCCGACGCTCCCCGGGCGGCCGAGCGCTGCTGGTATCGCGAGCGGAACTCGGCCGGTGGCTGACCGGTGTGCCGTTTGAAGATGTCCGTGAAGCGAACCTTGTTGGTGAACCCGCTCTGCAGCGCGACCGATTCGACGGTGGAGTCGGTGCGAATCAGAAGCTGCCTGGCCCGTTCGATCCGCTGTCGGTGGATTTCCTTCAGCGGCGTTCTGCCGAGGTGCTCGCGGAAACGGACCTCCAGCACCCGCCGCGAAACGGGGACAGCCTCCAGCAGATCGCCCACATTGATCTGCTCGTGGACGTGTGCGGCGATGAACCGCAACGCCGAGCGGACCACTTCGTCCTCGACGGCGAAGGTATCCGACGACTGGCGGGCGATGACCGTCTCGGGCGGAACCAGCACCGTCCGGGGGCGATCCATGTGGTAGCCGATGCCTGCGTCGATGAGCGTGTAGAGCGTCTCGGCCGCCCGGTACCCCAGCAGCCGCCACGGGATCCGAACGCTGGAGATGGTCGGTCGAAGGACCTCGCAGATTCGCGGCGTGTCGCCCACTCCCACGACGGCAAGGTCTTGCGGGACGGGCAGTTCCTCCTCCTCGGCCGCCAGCACGACCTCCATGGCGATATCGTCCAGCGTCGCGAACAGGCCGACCGGTTTGGGCAACTCGGCCAACCACCGTCGAAACTCCCCGCGAATGGCCGAATCCGAGAGAAGGGCGTCCCGCGTCCATATGTGACATTCCAGCCCCGCGCCCCGGATGGCCGATTCGAAGGCTTCTTTACGTTCGACCGCGAAGTGCTCCCAGTTGCGCGAGACAACCGCGAAGCGGCGGTATCCCTTCGCCTGCAGGTGGCGGGCGGCCAACTCGCCGATGGCCCGGCTGTCGGCGACCACGCTGGTGATGCCCGGCTCGGCGAGAACTCCCGAGACATTCACCATCGGCAGATCCAACGCCGCAAGCGATTCGATGTGACGACGGACGCTGAAGTGCCCGATCACGCCGCGAGCACCCTCGCGCATCGAGGGCAGTCGGCTGAAGTCACCGCTGCGGATCTGGGCGGCGGCGTCATGGGTCTTTACATAGTCGGCAACGCCGAGGGCGACGTCATCGTACACCCCGGCACAGAGGACGGTGGGTATGTGCATCAGCTCTCCCTGCTCAGGTCAAGACACGGTTTGGAAAATCATGCGTATCGGAAAACATTACCATAAAAACGTTACGCAGATTGCGCATTTTAATGAAGGCGGAGAGAAATGCAACGTGTTTAACTCAAATAGGTATGTCCCATGGCGTTCTGCCCTCACGGGGCCAGTTTTGTTGTGCGCCGTTGGCTGACGAAGGAACATCGACCATCAGCAAGGAGAGATCGGAATGAGCATGTGGACCAGAACAGGACGGCTGGCGACGATGTTGGCGGTGACGTTCGTAATGGCGGCTACGGCGATGGCGGCCGACGACTATAACGCCGTGCTCACGCTTGAGAAGATCGCCGGCGGCAGGGCGGATCTGATCCTGGAGTTTGAAGTACGCGACGGGAAATGGACCGGGCCCGCCTGGGGCGAAGCCATCTGGTTCAACCGCAGCCACCACTTCGCAGAGGTCGAGTCCAGCAACCTCACCGACGGCAAGCGCGCAATCTCGCTGGATCTGACGATCCAGGGCGACTCGTGGATCCCCGGCGCGAAAGGCCCGGTCACGCTCACGCTGAAGCGCGACGGGGCATCCTACACCGGGACCTACAAGGGCAAGCTGGGCGGCAAGGACGTCTCGGGCAAGGTCCACGGCAGGGTCGGCCCCGCCTGGCCGACGCCGATCGAGAACGTCACCCCCGCCAAGCCCGGCGAACACCCCAAACTGATCTTCCGCAAGGGCGAGTTGAAAGAACTCCGTCGCCGGGCCAAAGAGACGCCCGAGGGCAGGGCGATCATGGCCAGGACCATGAAGATGCTCGACGCGAAGTACAAACAGGAGGCCGACAAGCGAACGAACTGGCCTGCCATCGGGTACGGGTTCGCCTGGCAGATCACCGGTGAGAAGAAGTACGCCGAGAAGGCCCGCGAGATTATCGAGAAGACCATGTTCCAGAACCCCGCAGGCCGACGGGGGCAGGGCATCGGTCAGGACATTCACCACGCCCCCCGTCTGCAGGGGTTGGCGCTGACCTACGACCTCTGCTACGACGCGTGGGACGCCGATTTCCGCGCCAAGGTGGTTGGCGATATCCAGCAGCGAGTCCGCGAGCTTCGGGCCGGCAAGTTCGGCGGCCGAAAGATGAGCGGGTTCAACCCGAATTGGTGGTCGAACCACAACGGCATCCGCGCCGGATGCATGGGGCTGGGCGCCCTGGCGGTGATCGGCGAGAAGAACGCCGACGGCAAGACGCTCGAAGACGCCGAGCAGATCATCGCCGAGGCAGCCCGCGGCGTGCGGATGTACTACACCATGGGCGTCAGCCAATCGGGCTGGAACATGGAAGGGGCGTTCTACAAGATCATGACGATGCGGCGGGGGCTGGTCCACTTCGTCCAGGCGTACAACAAGACGATGGGCGAGGACCTGCTGGCCGGGCCGGTGGGCGATTTTGACATGGTCAACTACTTCATGGAGAACGAACCGGGCACCGGTTGGCCGAAGCTGGACGGCGTGATCTGGACGGTCGACCTGGTGACGGTTCCCGATGACATGATGCCCGGCGTGAAGCACATCTGGGACCGTACCGTCGGGTTGAAGGGCAACAAGACGTTCGGGATCGACCACAGCATGAACGCCGCCTACGCCCTGACGAACTACCCGTTCGACGTCCAGGCCGTCGAGCCGACCGAGAGCATCCGCTGGGTCGCCCCCGACCCGCGCAAGGGCCATTATGTGTTCCGTCCGACACTTGAGGACAAAAACGACGTGCTGCTGGTGCTGAATCTCAAGTCGCGCATCCTCGCCGGCTGTCACTACGAGCGGTCCGGCGAGGTCTCGGAGTTCCATCTGGGAGCCAACAACGTCAAGTGGATCAGCGGAACGTACCTGCCGAAGGTGATGGACATCCCCGCCGGCAACGATCTGCACGGGCCGGTGGTCGTCGCGGAGAGCGACCTGGGGGACAGGACCTACGCCATGGACATGAAGCTGGACCACGCGTATTTCACCATGGAGCGGGGCAAGGAACCGCCGCGCGGAGCCCGGTTCTTCAAGCTGCCCAACTGGGGCAAGCCGGTGGTCGACCGCGGGATCCGCGGGACGCGATCGATGATTGTGGACTGCTCGGGCAAGAGCGGCTGTGACGTGCTGATCGCCATGCGCGACGTGATCCGCCGAAAGACCGACGCCGGCTACGAGCCGGTCAAGACTCGCTGGACCCTGCCGCTGGATAAGAAGGCGGGCAAACTGGAGATCGAGGGCAATCGGTTCACGATGTCTGCCGACGGCGGGGCCGTTCTTTCGGGCATGCTCATCGGCGACGTGCAGATCGGGCGGAAGAAGGCCAAGAAGCAGGACAAGCCCAAGGTGAAGGTGCCCGATTGGGTCAAGAAGGCCAGGGACATCAATACCGACGCGACACCGCCCAAGAGTCTCCACGCCGACGGGGTGGGCCCGTGGTGGGTGGTGATCGCCATATCGGACGGCAAGCCCGCGGAGATCAAGGTCAGCGGCGCGGGTGAAAAGACAGCCGTGACGGTCGGCAAGCGGACGATTACACTCAAGGACGATTCGCTGCACATCGAGTAGTTTCAGCCGATCGGAGAGAGAATGCGACTTGGCGGGAAGGTCTTCGGCGAGACGAACACGCCGGCGGAATGGGTGAGTGCCCACAGGGAAGCGGGCTATCGCGCTGCGTATTGCCCGGTGACCGCGGACGCTGACGACGCCACCATCGACGCCTACGTACGGGCGGCCGAGGAGGCCGACATCGTCATCGCCGAGGTGGGCGCGTGGAGCAACCCGATTTCCAAAGATCCCGACGCCCGACGGGCGAACATCGACAAGTGCATCCGCCGGCTTCGCCTGGCCGACCGCGTGGGCGCGCGGTGCTGCGTGAACATCGCCGGGTCGCGCGGGACGGGGTGGCATGGCCCGTCGGCAGAAGATATCACCGCCGAGACGTTCGACATCATCGTCGAGACCGTCCGGGAGATCATCGACGCCGTCCAGCCGACGCGAACCGTCTACGCCCTGGAGGCGATGGGCTGGGCGATTCCCGACTCCCCGCAATGCTACCTCGACGTGATGGCAGCCATCGACCGCGACGGATTCGGCGTCCACCTGGACCCGGTGAATCTGGTCAATTGTCCCAGACGCTACTTCCGCAACGCCGAACTCATCACCGAGTGCTTCGAGCTTCTCGGCCCGCACGTCCGATCGGTACACGCCAAGGACGTCACGTTGGGCACCGGGTTGTTGGTCCATCTGGATGAGTGCCGCCCCGGGACCGGCGAGTTGGACTACCCCACGCTGCTTCGGGAGATGGACAAGCTCCCGCCGGACACGCCGCTGATGCTCGAACATCTCCCCGACGCCGCGGAGTACGCCAAGGCGGCCGACTACATCCGCCGGGTCGCCCGGGGCGAGGGCATCGAGCTCTGATCGCGTTGTTCTCGGCCCGGCTGGGTGCTTGCGAAACTTCGCGAGTCCTGCCATGATGGTCTGCGGAAGCCTCCGCGTGCGGCCCGTCGCGAATGCCCATAAGGCGCGTTCCCTGGACCTCGGCTCGCGCGTGTTGATACCACTGGACCTGATGACTTACAGGAGACTGATCGTGACGCATTTCCCTCGCTGGATCGCACCGTTCGTTCTGCTGGGCGTGGCCACGCTGGCTGTCAGCCCCGCTGCCGGCAGACCTGTTCCCGAGCAGTTGGAGAAGACATCGCTTGCCACAGTGCTGGACAAGTCCTCCAGTGTCGAGGACTTCATGATCACGCTGTCCGGCGGCGTATTCACCGAGAAGATCAGCCGCAAGACAGGCAAGGGACAACGGGTGACCAAGGACCTGAAGCTGTATTTCAAGCGTCAGGACGGGGAATGGCTGGAGAACGTCTCGGGCGTGGCTCCGGGGTTCAACCAGGCCGCCACCAGGGGCAAGATTCTCACCGACAAGTCGGACAAGAACACCGTTTCCGTCATGCTGAACATCGGCTCGGACCGCTGGGTCGAGGGCGACGCATCGGCCCCCTATACCATCGAGATCCGCGTGGCCGACGGCAAGGTGGAGGGGACCTACAAGGGCACCTTCCAGGGCCACGCCATCGAGGGCGATGTCTCAGGCGTGGTGCGAACCGGCGGCTGGGTAAACTGTACGCAGAAAGACGGCGTGATTCACGTCGAGCTGAACATGGGCACCAAGCGGGTCAACTGGAACAATGCCCGCTGGGCCGTCAACGACCTCGGCCTGCCGGTGGACCTCAGCGAGCACGACGGGCTGGTTCTGACCGTCGAGACGGACAAACCCCGTCACGACGCGTGGGTGGACCTCGGGCTCATGGAGAACGACGGCTCGTGGTACTACCTCCGCGACGCGGCTCCGCTGACGCAGAAATCGCAGACGGTCGTGGTCGACTTCGACGACTTCCGCCACGCCGAGTGGGTCTTCAACGCCGCCGGCACGGGTCCGGGGGCCGACGGGAACTTCGACGAGGATTTCCACCTCGATCGCAAGAACATCGCGCGCATTGCCATCGGCACGGTGAATGCCAACGGCGTGGGGACCGTCAAGTTCCGCGTGACGGACATCTCGCTGGGCAAGTGGAAAACGTCCACGCCGGATACCGACAAAGTCACCGTCAGCGGCAAGACCTGCGCCGTCAACGGCGCCGAGGACATTCCCGACGGGATCTTCGGGTTCCACACCGCCGGCGGGAGCGACGAGCAGGTGTCCGACCTCCGCGTGGGCAGCCTTCGTCCGTTGCGTGCGATGAGCGGCGGCGGGGCGTTTGTTGCTCCTCCGAACCCCAAAGCCGACGTGTTCCTGCGCGTTTCCACGAATTACGACCGTCGCCAGCAGGTTCCGCCGGCCGACTGGGGCGCCAACTGGGCCGAGAAGTGCAAATCGGTCGGCCGGAAGCTTGGCCAAGCCGCCAAACCCTACGGCGACCAGGTGGCGGTAGAGTGGTGGAACGAGCCTTACCTCGACCTGGGACGGATGCTGCCCGCCAGCGTCGCCCGCCACGCCGACAAGGACCAGGACCGCACCCCGGGCAAGCCCGTGTACATGCACGGGAAAAAGCTCGAATCGATGGTGTGGACAAAGGTGGACGGCAAGGTCGCCCCACGCGACCCGAGCCGATTCACCTACTGGTCGGGTCGGCAACTGGGTATCTTCTATACCGACTCGTTTGACATCGTCGCCACCGAAGCCAAGAAGATCGCCCCCGAGATGGACATGGTCGGCGGGTTCGGGTTCCGCTGGCAGGAGGACGACTGGGCGGCGTGGGAGCTGCTCTACAAACCGATGATCGACCGGACCATCGAGAACCTCGATGGCGTCTGCGAGCACCACTACCAGGGACACACCGACGCGATGGCCGCCTCCTACGAGGTGCTCGTAGCCTACGGAATGGCCAAGCACGGAAAGCGACTGATCGCCTACAACACCGAGACCAACGACCTCTGGGACGCCCCGGCCCGTGGTCGATCGGCCGCCACCACGCAATTCGGCGGGAAGTTCAAAGCCCGCAAACGGCTGATCTACAACGTCCGGGACATCCTCTACTGCGCCATCGAGACGCCCGACAAGATCCGGGCCCGTGCGATTCACGCCCTCTGGGGCGGGGCGAAGGACAATCGTGTCAAGATCGGTCAGGAGATTCGCGACCGTCGCGGGCGCTTGAAGCTCACCGTGACCGGCGCGACGTGGGCGGACTCGGCAAAGCTCGGGGGCCAGGACGTGACAGCCGAGAAGGGCAAGATCCTGCTGATCCTGGACGTCAAGGCCTGGTCCCAGCGCGGCCGAGGCGTTCCGCTGGGCGACGTGACCGCAAAGATCGGCAGCGCGACTGCCCGGGTGACGGCGACGGGCGGCAGCTTTCCTGAAAAGCTCAAGAAGAATCAGGCCGTCGAGGCGAAGATCGCCTTTGCGCTGCCCAAGGCGGCGAAGGACGACGGCATCGTCACGTGGAACCCGGGAGGTGGTATGCGGAACATCGTCCACGTCCACGGACCGTTCAAGGAAGCCGACATCGCGCCGCACCGCCGGGCGGGCATCGACGAGGGCGAGTACGTCGCCCTGCAGTTCCTCAAGGAGTTGCGGGGCAGGCTGGTGGCCGCCGAGTCCAGCAATGAACTGATCTGGGTGGCTTCGAGCATCGATCCCCGCAGCAAGGCGCTGGTGGCTGTGGTGTACAACGACGATTACAAAACGCGCTCGCCGGCCGTGCAGCTCAAGGCGCCGGCCGGTACGTCGTTCGTGACCGGCGCGGTGGAATACCTCGTTCACGATGATGACGGCGAGGTGGGCATCCGCACCGAGAAGATTCAGCGCGTCGGGGACAAGGCCTGTGCGGTGGATCTCAAGCTGCCGGCCGCCCATGCCGCCAAGATCGTGCTGCGACTCAAAGGCTCGCTGCCGGACAGCGCCGAGCTCACACGCACGCAGACATTCTGCAAGGCACCCAGCAAGGACGTCGATCCCATCCTGCACGAGATGGACCCCGGCGAGTCGCTCTCGCTGCCGATTACGCTTTCCAGTGACGCTCACCAGAGCAAGCGGGCGTGGATCCGCCTGGTGGTCGAGCGCGTCGGGCAGGGCGAGGGAACGGTCGAGATCGCCGGCAAGACGTTCATCATTCCCCGTGCCCACACGCCGTGCAACGGCCCGTACATCCGGAGCATCGAGATCGACCCGAACCTGCTCAAGGGTGTCAAGGAGCTGACGTTCAAAGCCGCCGACGCAAAGAGCGGCAACGGATTCCTGCTGGGCATGGCGTCGATCGTAACCGAGAAGTAACCCGAGCTTGCATCGGCAGCCGGAGTGACTGACATGCTCCGATTGCCAGGGAAAGCAGCGGGTCGGCCTGCGGGTTGGCCCGCTGTTTTTGTTCGCGCGAGCAAAGGCGGGCGGCGGACCATCAGCCTCCGCCCGCCGCACCGGCAGGGCAGGATGCCTACTTCTTGCGTCGCTTGGACGTCTTCTTGCCGGCAGACTTCGGCCGGGCCTTCTTGGCCGAGGTGGATTTCTTCTTGCCCTTCGCGCCGGGTGTCTTCTTGACGGCCTTCTTGCGAACGGTCTTGGCGCGTTCCTTCGCCTTCTTGGCCTTCTTCCGGCTGGCTTTGCGTTTGGGCCTGGGGGCCTTGTCACGGTGGATCGCATCGTACGACCGGGCGGGTCGACCCGCGAGTGTCCCCTCGCCGGTGGAATCGTGGTCGGCCAGCGCTGCCGGGGGTGGCGGGCCCATCTCCGGAGGCGATGCTTCGACGATTACCCGCACGGTCTCTTCCAGGCTGTCGGTAAGCGTGAAAAGGTCCATGTCCTCGGCATCGATCTTGGCGTCGCCGCTCTCGAGCATCGTCTCGCGGACCCAGTCCATCAGCCCCGACCAGTAGCTTCGCCCGATGAGCACCACCGGAAAACGCATGCTCTTGCCGGTCTGAATGAGCGTCATCGAGTTGAAAAACTCGTGCAGCGTACCGAACCCGCCCGGGAAGCAGACAAACGCGTTGGCGTACTTTACGAACATCACCAGCCGAGCGAAGAAGTAGCGGAAGTCCAGCCGTACGTCCGCCCAGGGGTTGGCGTTCTGCTCCATCGGCAGGTTGATGTTCAGCCCCACCGACAGGCCGTCGGCGTCGTGAGCGCCGCGGTTGGCCGCCTCCATGATGCCCGGCCCACCACCGGTGATAATGCCGTACCCCTCGTTGCACAACATGCCGGCGAGCTTGCGTGCCCGCCGATAGTCCGCGGCGCTGCGGGGCGTGCGCGCCGACCCGAAAATGCTGACGGCCGGTCCGACGCGACTCATGGTCTCGAAGCCCTCGACAAACTCGCTCATGATGCGAAAAACGCGCCAGGGATCCTCGTTCACAAAGTGAGGCAGGTTCGACATGTCGTCCTCTCGCTGTTGGGGATGATGATGTCCGGAAACGCCGATCTTCACAGACTATATCGGCAAATCGCTCGCGGGACGACACGCTTTTGACCTCGCACCCACGAATCACCGCCCCGTCCGCCTCGCAGCGTTGACAAATGCCCCGCCATCGTGCCTAATCGTGACCATGCGAAAGAACACAATGACATGCCGGCTTCGCTGGATGTGCCTGGCCGTGACGGCTGCCACCGTCGGCTGTGGCGGCGAGTACAAGATGACCGTCCCCGATGCCGTCGCCCGCGCCGGCGAAGAGGCGCCCATCGTCGTGCGACTCCAGCGGAACGACTTTCTCATCCTCGATATGGCCGTCGAGGAGGTCCCCATCGGCCTGCAGGTGGACGACGCACGGCAACGCTACGCCTACACCGACAAGTTCGGCTACGCGGGCACGCTCGTGCCCGTCCCCGATGAGCCCGGCGTGTACCCGCTGGAACTCTACCACCAGGACTCCGACGAAGGCGACGAGGTCTACGGCACCGGACGCGTCTACGTCTGGGACCCGAATCGGCCGGCCGTCGCGGTGGACCTGGACTGCCTGCCGCTGGCCGGCGATGGCAGGGCGGCGGAGGCCTTGGCGGGCTGGGCGAAGGTTGCCCATATCGCCTACTTCACGCGGGAGCCGGTGTCCGAGCATGACGGACTCCATCGCGTGCTCGCCTCGGCCGGGTTCCCCGATGGGCCGATCCTGCTGTGGAAACGCCGGCGATGGCACATCACGCGGGGCACGTGGAACATCCCGAAGATCGTCGTCGAGTCCCGCCTGGTCAGCCAGCTCGGCGAGCTGCGAAAGACCTTCCCCGCGTTGAGGACCGGCTTGGCGGGCTGCCCGCTCAGCGCCGGAACCTTTCAACGGGCTGACATGCGAACCGTAGTTGTCGGCGAGATGGACGTGGAAGGCGATGTCCGTCGCGTGTCCGACTGGTCGGCCGTCGGGGATATTTCCCCAGCCCCGTAGACCTGCCCCCGCAGCGCAAAACAAACGACCCGAAGCCACCTTGGCCTCGGGTCGTTCTCGTTTGGGTTCCGCTGGTCGCTTCGATCAGCCGGCAGCTTCGAGCTGCTGGATGACTTGCTTCAGTTTCTCGGCGATGGGGCTGTCCTCGTCGGCCTCCAGGGCGGTCTTCAACGCCTGCAGCGCCTTGTCACGCTCCTGAAGGAACAGGTGCGTCTGGCCGAGCATGGCGTAGACCTGCTGCTTGTTCTCGAGCGTCTTGGCTGATCCGGTCAGTTCCTGCAGCAGGTTGGATGCCGCCTGCAGGTGCGTAACGGCCTCGGCCCGGTCGGCGGCCTGACGGACCTGCCCGATGTGGCGCGTCGCCTCGCCCTGCAGCGCCTTCTGGAGGATCTTCTTCTCGTTCTTCGGATCAAGCTTGCGGATCTTCGCTATCTGCGAGTCAATCCGGTTGCCGGCCTTTGCCTTGGCTTTCTGGTCCTCTGCGGTCGACAGAGACTTCCAGGCATCCTGCAGCAGCACGAAGCTCGCCTCCACCGCGTCGCCCTTCTTGTTCTCCGGGTCCAACTCGCCAACGCGCTTGGCCGCCTCGGCCGCCTTGTCCATCTTGTTGACCTCGGCGTAAATCTTCATCGCCTTGGCCTGGAAGTCGTAATCGTCCTTCTTGGCGGTCTTGGCGTCCTTCTGGAACTGCTTCCACCGCTTGTGGACCTTCCGCGCGTTGGCAAGCTCCTCGACGAACTGGTCGGGCTTGACATAGCCGCTGATGGTGCCCAAAACGACCCCGTCGGGCGTGACCATCGCCAGGAACGGATAGCCGGACCCGCCGTATTTCTGCATCAGGTCGCTATTGATCTTCGCCTGTTTGCTGGGCTCCTGGCCGCGGGGAACGGTGCAGTCCAAGCTGGCGGGCACGAAGTGTTCCAAGGCCTTCTTCGCCTTTGCGTCCGTGTAGGTGTCCTGTTCGATCTTGCGACACCAGCTGCACCAGTCGGTCGTGAAGTGCAGATAGAGGGGCTTGTCCTGCTTCCTGGCCTTGTCCAATGCTTCGGCGTAGGTGGACTCGAAGCCCTCGACATTCACCGCAAGCAGCGGGCTGACCAGCAAGGCCGTAAGAACTGCAGTCAATACAGAGATTCTCATCGATATTCCTTTCCTGAGGTTCACGTCTCTATCACAGCGTATCAGATTCGCGGGGCGTTCCCGGAAATCGGGCTGCAAAAAGCAGGACACGCGGCGGGCGGCGTCGTTTGGCCGCAAAAACGGTACTAACAGACCGCCCGGGCCATTACAATGGCCCGAATGTCCGACGCTCAGAGACTGGTTGTGTTCCTGCCGAATCCGGTGGGCGATACGGTGATGTCCACGCCGGTGCTCCGCGCGCTGCGTGAGCATCACCCCGAGGCGCGCATTGTGCACGTCGGCCGACCGCCTGCGCTGAACGTTCTCAGCGGGTCCCGCTGGGCCGATTCGATGCTGCCGGACCTCACCGCGAAACGCCCCAAGCTGAGCAACTGGCGGGAGTTGGTCGCCGCGATCCGCGCCCATCGCCCCGATCTGGCGATTCTCCTGCCCAACAGCCTCCGCCCGGCGCTGGCAGCCTGGCTGGGACGCTGCGATCGGATCGTCGGGTATGCCCGCAATGGCAGGGGGCTGCTGCTGAGCGACGTGTTGCCCGTCCCGCGCGACGAATACGGCAGCCGACGTCCCATGCCCACCATCGATTACTACCGGGCGATTCTCGAACGTCTGGAGATCCCCTGTCCGTCGCGCCGCATGGAACTGCCCCTGCGCGACGAAGACGCCCGGGCCGCCGACGAACTGCTCGCCCGCGCCGGGCAGGATACCGATCGGCCAACCGTGATGCTCAACCCCGGAGCCGCCTTCGGGATCAGCAAAATGTGGCCGGCCGAGCGATACGCCCGATTGGCCGACCGCCTCACCGCCGATCGCGATGCACAGATCATCATCAACGCGGCCCCGTCCGAGAAGAGCGTCGCCGCCGCTGTGGCTGAGGGGATGTCCCGCCCGCCGCTGCTGAGCTTCCACGAGCGGGACAATACCGTCGGGCTGCTCAAGGGGCTCATCCGCCGCTGCGACCTGCTGGTGACCAACGACACGGGGGCCCGCCACTTCGGCGCCGCGTTCGGAATCGGCGTGGTGACGTTGTTCGGCAGCACCGACCCGGTCTGGGCCCAGATCGACTACCCCCGCGAGCGGATCATTCGCGTGGAGGTGCCCTGCGCCCCCTGTCAGCAGAAGACCTGCCCCAAACCGCCCGGCGACGAGTTCCACCAGTGCATGCGGGCCATCACCGTCGACAGCGTCGCCGAGGCCTGCAGCGACCTCCTCGCCGCCGCCGACCTCCGCCAGACAAAGGCCAACCGAGCATGACCGTAAACGACGACATCCCCCAGCCGCTGCGGGCGGTGATCGAGCGCGAGGGGCTGACCACCTGCGCCGGCGCCTTCGCCTACGGCCAGGGCGACGATCTCCACAAGCCGGGCCTGGGGCACCGCCGGCGCACGCGCATCGAACTGACCGACGACGAGAAAACCCCGCACGTGCTGTTCCTCAAACGCTACGGGGCCGAGCCGCTCTCCGTTCGTCTGCGACGCTGGTGGACCACGGGCGTGTGGGACACGATGGGGCCGATCGAGTATGCCAACGTCCGGGCCGTCCGGCAGGCGGGCATCCCCACGATGACCGAACTGGCCGCCGGGAGCGACGAACAGGGCCGAAGCTTCGTGCTGGTCACTTCGGTGGACGGCGTGTCGCTGGAATCGCGGGCGGAGGATTTCTTCATCCGCCAGCACGACGAAGCCGGGCGCCTGGGAGAGTTCAACCTCGCCCTGGCCGAGTTGATGGCGTCGTTCCACCAGGCGGGGTTCGTGCATCGCGACTTCTACGCCTGCCACGTCTTCATGGATGAGCGCGGCGGGGCGATGGACCTCTCCCTGATTGACCTGGCCCGGGTGTTCCGCCCGCGCCGGCGACAGCGGCGCTGGCAGGTCAAAGACCTCGCGCAACTGAAATACTCCATGTCCCCGCGATGGGTCAGCCAGTGCTGGGACGAGTTTTTCGCGCTCTACCTCGGCGGACGCGGCACGGAGCGGATCTGCCGACCTTTGCAGCGGGCGATCGACCGGCGCGTCGCGCGGATGCGGCGACGCCATCGCACCGAACCGTTCCGCTACGAACCCACCCGCGAGGAAGACCGATCGACCCGGGAACGCACACGGAGGGACGATTGAACATCGCATTGGCCATCGAACGGATGGATCCCCGCCGGGGGGGCAGAGAGATGTCCGTCGCCCAGATCGCCGTCGAACTGGCGGCGCGGGGACATCGCGTGACCATCCTCTGTCACGCCGGCCGTTGGCAGCAGGAGGGAGTGGGGATCCGCATACTGGGCGACGCCGGCACGAGCCTGCGCAAACCGGTCCAGTTGCAGCGGTTCGTCCGGGACGTCGCTGCTGCCGGCGAGGAATACGACATCCTGCACGCCACGCTGCCGGTGCCCGGGGCGAACGTGTACCAGCCCCGCGGCGGGACGATTCCCGGCCAGTGGACCGCCCGACTGCGACGCTACAGTCTGCCGCGATCCATCGCCGCCCGGCTGGGTGACCGGTTCAACCGCCTGCGCGCCCTGCGTTGGCGGCTCGAACGCGAGCTGGTGAACGACCCGGGCTGCCGGCACCTGGCGGTCAGTAAGATGATCGCCGAGGAGTACGCCTACCACTACAATCTCGCCGATCGCGTGCGGGTGGTGTACAACGCCGTCGAGCCGCCCGCCCCGTCGCATCTCAGCAACGACGAGGCGCGATCCTCTCTGCGGCAGCGGCTTGGCTGGGACGCCGACGACGTGGTCTTCCTGACCGTGGCGACGAACTTCGCGCTGAAGGGCGTGGGCGAATGGCTGGGGCACGTGGCCCGCTGGCGGAAGCAGGGCGGTGACGCGCCGGTGCGGTTGCTGCTCATCGGCGACCGTCGGGCGGGGGTGTATCGGGCCCGGGCTGCGGCGCTGGGGCTGGAGGATATCGCCGCCGTCCAGGGCCCCGCCGACGCCGAGCAGATCGCCCAGGCCTACGCCGCATCCGACGCGGTGGCGCTGCTGAGCTGGTACGACCCGTGCTCGCGCGTGGTGCTCGAAGCGGTCCGCTGCGGGCTGCCGGCCGTCACGACGATCTTCAATGGCGCCGCGGATGTGCTCGTCAAGCACGGCTGCGGGGAAGTGGCCCACTCGCCCCGACACGTCGAAGGAGTGCATGCATCCCTGGACCGCCTCACCGACGGACGGAACCGCCGGCGATTGGCCGACGCCTGCGCCAACGCCCAGGCCGAGCTGTCCATCGCGCGACACGTGGATGAGTTGGAGACCGTTTACACGGAGGTAAGCGAACGATGACCGCACTGCTGGCCGTATCGGAACCAAACATCGTGTGGGCGGCTGTGCTCGCCCCGCTGATCGCCTACGTCATCGGGGCTACCCCCTTCGCGTGGATCATCGCGCGAGTCAAGGGCGTGGACCTCCGATCGGTCGGCAGCGGGAACATCGGGGCTACCAACGTCACCCGTGCCATCGGAAGGGGGTTTGGCTACCTCTGCTTCTTCCTGGACATGGGCAAAGGCCTGCTCCCGACCTTGGCGATGGGGGCGTGGCTCGTTCCGGGCTCGCACATCCCCTCACCGACGGTCCAGGCGATCTGGCTGGGCACGGGGGTCGCTGCCGTCCTGGGTCACGTGTTTCCGTTCTGGCTGAGGTTCCGCGGGGGCAAGGGCGTTGCGACGTCGCTGGGCGTGGTCCTGGGAGTCTTCCCGTATTTCACCATCGCCGGGTTGCTGGCCTTCGCGCTGTGGGTGGCGGTAACGCTCATCAGTCGGTACGTTTCGCTGGGCAGCATCGTAGCGGCTGCGATGTTCATTCCGCTGTTCGTCGCCTGGAACGCATGGCGCCTGGGCCTCCCGGCCGTCGGGCAGCTCTGGCCGATGATCGCCTTTGCAGCCCTGGTCGCGGCGCTGATCCTCATTCGACATCGCGGCAACCTTGGCAGGCTCCTGGCCGGGACTGAGAACAAGATCGGCCAACGTCGCAGCGAACCGGCGGTATCGCCCGATGAAGCGGACCAATCGCCTCAGGCGTAGCTGCCGCCCTCGTCGATGCCCAACTGCCCGCGTTTGGCGGTTCGCTCCCGGGCGACGGTCTGTTCGTAGTCGCTGCGGCGGTACGCTTCGAGAGGGTCTGCTTCCACGCCGAGGGCCTCTCGAACGCGGACCAGCAGGTCGGTGACGTCGGTGTTGTACGCCCGCCGGAGCGTTTCCTCGGCGGCGATGACGTCCCGGCGATCCCGGGCGGCCTGCAGCGCGTCGCGGTCCACGCACAGCGCCTTGGCGAACAGTTCCTGCACGGTGCAGACCGTCTGGATCATCGCGGCGACCTTGGGCTTGATGTTGTGCGACTGGTCGATCATCCACGCGATGTCCAGGTCGCGCCCGTTCTCGTGCTCCCAGGCGGCGATTTCGTTGAAGATCCGGAACGCCTGGTACGGATCGATCGAGCCGACGGTGAGGTCGTCGTCGGCGAACTTGCGATCATTGAAATGGAATCCGCCGAGCATGTCCTCGTCGATCAGCCAGGCGACGATCTGCTCGATATTGGTCCCCAGCAGGTGATGGCCGGTGTCCACGAGGACCTTCGCCCGCGGGCCGGCCGATTTGGCGAAAATGTAGCTCGCCCCCCAGTCGAAGAAGTCCGTGAAGTACGTCGCCGGCTCGAAGGGCTTGTACTCCACGAGCATGGCCATCTCATCGCCCAGCGCGTCGTGAACCTGCCTCAGAGCGTCACTCGCCCACCGCTTGCGGGCGCGGATGTCGGCCTGGCCGGGGTAGTTGGCCCCGTCGGCGAACCACAGCGAGAGAAATCGGCTCCCGGTCCGGCGGGCGATGTCGACCGAGTCCTGCATGTGCTGCACGGCGCGGGCGCGGATCTCGGCGTCGCGGTTGGTCACCGAGCCGAACTTGTACTGCTGGTCCTGGAAGAGGTTGGGGTTGATCGAGCCGACCCGCACGCCGTGTTTCTCGGCCAATTGCACCACGGCCGGGTCGAACCCGTCGGGGAAGTCCCACAGCACGTGGACCGCCACGGTGGGCGTCATGCCCGTGTAGCGGTGCACGCAGCCGGCGTCGGCGATCTTGTCGGCCAGGTCTACCGCAGCGGCGGGCTGGAGGTACTTCCCGAATCGGGTGCCCGTGTTGGCAAAGCCCCAGGAGGGGACCTCGATGGCAAACCGCTTGAGGCGGTCGATGATGGCGTCGGCCCGGTCGGCAGGAACGGACGGTGTGGCGGCCATTGGCGGTGCTCCCATTGAAGTCTGAACGATACGCCGATTGTAGATCGATCGTGGCGAAAATACAGGCCCGCGCGGAACAATCCCGTCAGCTGGGCGACCGCCGGGAAGCGAATCCGTCGGCCGGACGCTTGCCCCGTCGCTTCGGCCGCATAGAATAGCCAACTGACCTGAGAGCAAAGGATGACTCTTGCCTGATCTGACTGACTATCTCGACGCGCACTTTCTGGAGCACCTGCGCCAGGCGTTTTCGGACCTGGCCGGGCGGGCGGTGTGCATCTGGGACTGCGACGGGACCGGCCCGATCGTGCCGGGCTGCACCGACGCCGCCGGCGAGTTGCCCTGCTGCGGCCAACCCCTGCCGTCCTACGCCCCGCAGGTGCGGGTCAACGGGCAACGCGTGGGCTATCTCACCGTCGGCCCGGACCCGGTGCGACAGACCCTCGAACCGACCGAGTGGGCGGTGAACCTCCTGAAGGTGATGGCCGACGTGGTGGGCGGCATGTGCGAGCGAGAGCAGCAGCTCCGCTACCGCCTGGAGGAACTCGGTACGCTGTATCGACTTACCGCGGAGTTCACCTCCCAGCGAGACCTCGACACGCTGCTGGAGCAGGTCGCGCGAACCGTGGTGGACGTGCTCGGGCTCAAGGCCTGCAGCATCCGCTTGCTGAACCCCGATAAGACCGAATTGCTCGTGCGGGCGGTGGCGAATCTCTCGCGGGAGTACCTGGAAAAGGGCCCGATCCTCCTGGAAGAAAGCGAGATCGACCGCGAAGTGCTCCAGACCGGTCGGCCGGTGTACATCGCCGACGAGACGACCGACCCGCGCGTGCTCTACCAGGCCGAGGCGAAACGCGAGGGCATCGTCAGCGCCCTGTGCGCCCCGATGATCTACAAGGACGAGCGGCAGGGGATTATCCGCGTGTACTCCGACAGCAAGCACGAGTTCGACTGGTTCGAAATCTCCCTGCTGCAGGCGATCGCGGCCCAGGCGGCGTCGGCGGTGGTCAACGCCAATCTCTACCAGGAAGCGGTGCAACTGGCGACGGTGCGACGACACCTTTCGATGGCGGCAGAGGTGCAACAGCGGATGATTCCCGATCAGCCGCCCGAGGTGGAAGGCTTCGAACTGGGGGCGATGTATGTTCCCTGCTACGAGTTGGGGGGCGATTTCTACGACTTCATCCCGCTCTCCGAGGACAACTGGGGCGTGGCGATCTGCGACGTGGTGGGCAAGGGCGTGCGGGCCTCGCTGCTGATGGCGTCGGTGCGGGCCTCGCTCCGCGGACACGCCGTGAACATCTACGAGATGTCCCGCGTGCTGGACAAGGTCAACCGCGACCTGGTGGCCGACAGCCTTATCAGCGACTTCGCGACGATGTTCTACGGTGTGCTGGACCTCGACGAGCGCCGGCTGACCTACGCCAACGCCGGCCATCCGCCGCCGCTGCTGGTGCGCGACGGAAAACTCTGCCACCTGGAAACAGGCGGATGGGTGCTGGGGATCCAGCCCGGAACGCACTACCGCCATGACTCGTTCGAGTTCCGACGGGGCGACCTGCTGGTGATGTACACCGACGGGTTGGCCGATGCGATGAACTTCGCCGACGAGAGCTTCGGCGTCGAGCGGATCGAGCAATCCGTCCTGGAGGCCGACGCGATGAACTGCTCGGCCCAGTCGGTGGTCAAGCACATCGTCTGGAACATGCGCAAGCACGCCGGACTCACCCAGCGGACCGACGACACGACCCTCGTTGCCATTCGGGCGTTGTAGGAGGCTCACCCCGTGACGACAACAAACATCCGACTGGTCGCGCTGGACGTGGACGGCACGATCGCCGGCGCCAACGACGAGGTGACCGACGAGATCGTCCGCGCCATCGGACAGCTGCGGGATGCGGGCATTCGCGTGGTGCTGGCGACGGGGCGGTCGCTGGCCGAGGTCCTGCCTGTCTGGCGGCAGTTGGACCTGCCCGAGACAGACTCGCCGGTGATCGTCGTGGGCGGAGCGATGGTCTGTGAGCCTCTCGGCGGCAGGACGATCTACCAGAAGGGCATCGACCCGGAACTGGCGGTTCGCTTCGGGCGGGCGCTGCACCGGCGGGGACGCTCGCTGATGGCGTTGGTGGACGGCTGGCGGCACGGGTTCGATTACTACACGTGGCTCTCGGACGACGCCGAGGACGTCCGGCGTCGATGGTTCGCCCAGATGGACGTGCGAAACCGCTGGCTGGGGGATCTCTCGGAGGCGGCCGGGCAGCCTCGCCCGATACGGATCGGCGCGATGGTCGCACCGGAGGAGGCGGCCGACCTGTCCGAGCAACTCGCCGAGGAGTTCGACGGCGAGTTGGAGATGCACGCGATACTCGCTCCGAACTACGGAATCACGATCGTCGAGGCGTTCGCAGCCGGCGTGAGCAAATGGTCGGCCATCCAGTATCTCGCGGGCGGCTGGCGGATCGGTCGCGGACAGATCGCCGCCGTCGGCGACGACGTCAACGACGTGCACATGGTGCGTGAGGCCGGGCTCGGGGCGGCCATCCCGGGTCGATGCGACGCGCTGGTAGCCGCTGCCGACGTGGTCGTCGCGGACGGGCTGGCGAGCTTCCTCGCCGACCTGCTTGACGGACGCTTCGGGTA